>CANFIE010000036.1 GCA_947446625.1 Acetobacteraceae bacterium
GGTCATACACCGGCGCTTCCACCGTACCGCTGGCCAGGGCAATGCGCTGGTGCTGGGTAATCGCCGCCTCGGCGCTGCCACCGCGGGGAATCTCGCGCAGATGCAGCGCCGGCAGCAGCCCCACCGCATCCACCCGCAGCGTCACCAACTCCACCGGCACATCATCCAGGCGGAAGCTGTACAGCCGCTCATGCTCGGCATGGAAGGCTGCAAGCGTGGCCTCCAGCCCGGCCTGATCCGCAGCCGTGCCCGCCCAGGGCAGGGTCAACTCGCTGCCCTGGTCCTCATAGCGCAGGCTGGCATGCCATGAGAGCCGCCGCGACGCCTCCGGCACACCCTCGGCCGCCAGCCACGCCCCGGCATCATGCGTCAGCCCGGCCAGCAATGTCGCAATCTGGTCCAGGTCAAACCGGCCCCGCCGCTGCACGCAACTGCGCGAAAACTCCGCCCGCAACGAGGATGCCAGCAATCCCAGCGCCGAAAGTACGCCCGGCGTCGGCGGTATCAACTGCGTCGCGCAGCCAATCAGCCGCGCCAGCGCACCGCCATGCAGCGGCCCGGCGCCACCAAAGGGCACCAGCGCGAAATCCTTCGGGTCATGCCCGCGCTCCACCGAGACAATGCGGATGGCGCCCTGCATGGTGTTGTTGATGATATCGAGAATGCCGCGCGCCGCTTCCTCCACGCCCAGGCCCAGCGGCCCGGCAATGCGCTGCGCAATCGCGGCATGCGCGGCGGGCTTGTCGAGCACGAAGGAACCATCAAGCAACCGCTCCGGCAAATGCCCCAGCACCAGATGCGCGTCGGTCACGGTTGGTTGCGTGCCGCCACGCCGATAGCAGACCGGCCCCGGCACCGCGCCGGCACTCTCCGGCCCGACCACCAGCCCGCCCGTCTCGCTGATTCGCGCCAGCGAGCCACCGCCGGCACCAATCGTCGTCAAATCCACCATCGGCAGCGTCACGCGCCAATCGGCAATGCGGCCATTGGTGGTCAGCCCCGGCTGGCCGCCGCGCAGCAGCGCAATATCGGCGCTGGTGCCACCGATATCGATGGTGATGAGGTCCTTGAATCCCGCCTGCTGCGCCACGAAGCTGGCGCCCACAATGCCGGCCGCCGGGCCCGAAAGCGCGGTTTCCACCGGCGTGCGCCGAATAACCCGCGTGCTGGCCACACCGCCCGAGGATTTCATCAGCAGCAGCGGCGCGGCAATGCCACGCTGTGCCGTGCGCTGCTCCAACTTCTCCACATAGCTGGAGACAGTCGGCATCACATAGGCATTCAACAGCGTCACCACGCTGCGCTCATATTCACGCAGCACCGGCAGTACCTCGGAACTCACCGAGATCAGCACCTCGGGATATTCCTCGCGCAGAATCTCGGCGGCACGCCGCTCATGCGTGGCATTGGCATAGCTGTGCAGCAGCACAATGCCCACCGTGCCAATCCCCTCGGCCTTGATCTCCCGCGCCGCCTTTCGCAGCGCCGCTTCATCCAGCGCCTCATGCTCACTGCCATCAGGGTCAATCCGACCACCAACTTCCCAGATATGCTCAGGCGGCACCGGCCGCGGTGGCTTCTGGTAGGTGAACAGGTTCTGCCGGCGCGGAATATCGTGCCGACCAATCTCCAGCACATAGCGGAAGCCGGTGGTCACCAGCATCGCCGCCTTCGGCCCCTTATGTTCCAGAATCAGGTTGGTCGCGACCGTAGTGCCGTGCAGCACGCGCCCCACGGCGCTGCCTTCCAGCCCCGCCAGCGCCAGCACTTCTGAAAGCCCGTTACCAAATCCCTCGGAAGGATCATGCGGCGTCGAAGGCGTCTTCGCCACCAGGAAGCGCCCGCTCGCCGGGTCAAACAGCGTCACATCCGTGAAGGTGCCGCCGGTATCAACCCCAATGACAGCGCCGCTCATGCCAGGCTCTCCGCATAGCCATGCCGGTAAAAGAGTTTCACTGCCGGCCGCTGCGCCCGGCGCGCCTCGGTGGCCTCCGCATCCACGCTGCGCCCATCGGTCTGCAGCACCACGCCAAAGTCGCGCTCGGCGCTCTCGCGGCTCACAAAGCCGCCGCGCACATCGGCCAGCACGCGCTCGGCCTCGCGGTCAAACGGGTGGCCCCAGCCACCGCCGCCGCCGGTTTCCAGCCGAATGATATCACCCCGCTTCAGCAGATTGCCGTCACTCAGCGGCGCCAGCATACGCTCATCGGCGCGGCCCGGATTTACAATGCAGCGCCCGGTGCGCGCCGCCATGCCGCCGGCCGTGCCCCAGGGCGGCGCCACAATCGCATCCAGCCGCACCGAAAGCACCGCCTCCTGCGCCAGCACCTCCATCTCCCGCACCACGCCGCAGCCACCGCGCCAGCGCCCCGGCCCGCCGGTATCAGGGTTGATGCCATAGGCGCGCATGCGGAAGGGGTAGGAGATATCAACAAACTCGGCCGGATAATTCTCCTGCGCCACCAGGTACACCGCGTCATGCCCATCGGCGAAAGGCCGCGCGCCATACCCGCAAGCCACACCATCTGACATCAGGAAGCGTTCGCCCTCCACCGTGGTGCCGCGCATCATCCAGATGGCGTAGGGGCTGTGCGACGCCGCCGCCTTGCCGCCACTCGCGGTGTTCAGCAGGCCGATATAACCCGAGAGATTGCGCAGCATCGTCACGCCACGTTGCCCCAGCGCGGCGGGAAAGCGCGGCTGCAACACGCTGCCCTCGCGCAATTTCACCTCGTCGAACAGCGCCTCGGCCCCGGCATTCAACGAAACTTCCGTGCTGCCGCCCAGCAGATACACGCCCAGCAGCACGCCCGGCGCCTTCGGGTTCAGCACCAGGTTTATCGGCCCGCGTGTCTGGTCATCCGTCTCGGTCTGGTCCAGCAGAAAGCGGCCATCCTCGGTTGCGGTCAGCTTGTAGCGCAGCGTAATCGGCGGGCTGCCATGGCCGTCGGTATCAATGCTCTCCGAAAACCGATACTCGCCCGGTGGCACCATGGCGCGCATGCGCTGGCGCAGCGCCTGCTCGGTGCGCACCAGCAAGGCCGAAAAGGCATCGCGCAACCGCTGCGCGCCAAACCGCGCCGCCAGTTCCTCCATCCGCTTCTCGCCCAAACGCACCGCGGCCAACAGCGCCCGCAGGTCGCCGCGCACCAGCGCTGGAAAGCGGCAGTTGCGAATGAAGACGCGCAGCAGATCCTCCTGCACCACGCCATCGCGTGCCAGCCGCACCGGCGGCACAATCGTGCCCTCCTGGAAAATCTCGGTGCAATCGGGTGAAAGCGAGCCGGGCCGCATGCCGCCGATATCGGCGAAATGCGCCCAGGTCTGCGAGAAGCCAACCAAAGCGCCATCCGCGCCAAACACCGGCGCAATCAGTACCTGGTCCGGCGTATGCGTCACCGCACCATGCGAGGCATAGCAGTCATTGTACCAATAGATATCGCCAGGCTTCATGCTCTCCGGCGGATACTCGGCAAAAATCGGCGTCACCAAATCCGAGGCGAATGGCAATGTCTTGCCGGCAATCAGTCGCCCATCCCAGGCGTACAAACCGCTGGCGAAATCCTTCTTCTCCCGAATGAAGGGCGACATGGCGGTGCGCTCAATCAGCACCTCCATCTCCGACTGCACCGCCCGCAGCCCACCGCGGATAATCTCCAGCGTAACCGGATCAACCCCGCTCATGCGCATTCGCTCCTCTGCCCCACGCAAGCCTCGGCTTGGGCAGGGCAGAGTGTCAAGGCGTCATAGCCCCGCTTCGGCCAGCCCCATGATGGTACGCGCCAGCGCCTGGGCACGCGGCACCAGCGTGTTGAGCACCAGACGTTCATCCAGGCTGTGGCCGGCAAAGCCCTGCGGCCCCGTGGCGCATAGCGTGGGAATGCCCATGGCGGCGGTCAACCCGCTATCCGCGCAGCCCAGCGTGTACTCGCCTTCCACCGAGAAGCCAGATGCAACGGCACTGCGCTGATGCAGCGCCAGCAGCTTCTCAATGCCCGCATCCGGCACCATGGCCTTGAACTCACCCTTGATCTCCAGCGTGGCGCTGGTGCCAGGCACGAAGCTCTCCGCCACCACCGCCCGCAGGGCACTCAGGCCGCTCTCGCGCTGGTCATAGCTGCGGTAGCGCATGTCAATCTCGCATTCAGCCCAGGGCGCCACGCTGTTCACGCTCTGCCCACCCCGCACCAGCCCCACATTGAAGCTGATGCCAGCGCCATCATCGCGCAGCGCATGGATGCGAATGATCTTCTGCGCCAGTTCCTCAATCGCGCTGATGCCCTCATTGATCCGGCTGCCGGAATGCGCCGCCTTGCCGGTCACGCGCAGCATGGAAAACACCCCACCGCGCCGCCCGGTCACCACATTGCCCGAGGCCCGTGCCGGCTCTGCATTCAGCACCACGCGCGCGCCCTGCGCCAATTTCTCAATCATCGGCCCACCCTCCGGGCTGCCAATCTCCTCATCGGCAGTATAGGCCGCCAGCAATGGGCCGGGCGCGCCATTGCATTGCGCAAAGGCCGCCAGCACAAAGCTGTTCAACACCAGACCGGCCTTCATGTCGGAAACACCGGGACCATAGGCAATGCCGTCGGTGATGGTGAAGGGCCGCCGCGCGCATTCGCCCTTCGGGTACACCGTGTCGCGGTGCCCCATCAGCATGATGTGCCCCTTGCCCGCATCGCCGCCCGGCACCCGCGCCACCAGCGTATCGCCAAAGCGCGGCTGCGGCATCACCTCGGTGGCCACGCCATGGCTTGCCAGAAACCGCTGATACACCGCGCCAACCGCGTCATTGCCCGGCTTGTCATAGGTGCCGCTGTCAATCTCAACGGCCTCGCGCAGCAGCGCAATCATCGCGTCCTGCTGGCTCGCCAGCCAATCCAATGCGTTCATGGCCCTTGACTCCTCGCTCCATCGGCGTGGACCATGCCGCATCCCCAGCCGGAGGGAAACCGCATGCGCCATCCCATCATTGCCCGTCGCGCGCTACTTGGCGCCGTGCTGGCTTCGCCCGCGCTCGCGCAGGGCAGCTTTCCCGACAAAGCCATCCGCCTGGTCATTCCCTGGCCCCCCGGCGCCTCGGCTGATATCTTCCTGCGCATGATCGCCGAGCAGGCCGGCAAGCGCCTGGGTGTGCAGGTCATCCCGGAGACCAAGCCAGGCGCCAATGCCACGCTCGGTGCCGTCGCCATCAAGGATGCCCGCCCCGATGGCTACACCATCGCGCAGATCCATACCGGCGTGTTCCGCGCCGCCTGGGCCACCGAACGTCCAAGCTATGAACCGCTGACGGATTTTACCTTCCTCATCCAGCTCAGCGGGTCCGCGCATGGCATTGTGGTGCGTGCCGACAGCCCCTGGCAAACCCTGCAGCAGTTGCTTGATCATGCCCGCGCCAACCCCGGCAAAATTAACTACGGCACCTTCGGCCCCGCCTCCATCCAGAACATCGTCATGGTGGATATCCAGCAGCGCCTGGGCATCGAGATGGCGCACATCCCCTATCGTGGTGGCGGCGAACTCTACACCGGCCTGATGAGCCGGCAGATCGACGTGGTCGCCGACGCCTCCGGCTGGTCGCAGCTGGTGCAGGATGGCACCTTCCGCCTGCTCGCGGTCTGGGGCGCCGAGCGCATGCCGCGCTTCCCCAATGCCCCCACCTTGCAGCAATGCGGCATCGACCTTGTGGTCAACTCGCCCTACGGCCTGGCTGGCCCGCGCGGCATGGCGCCCGACGTGGTGCGTAAGCTGCACGATGCGCTGAAGGAAGCACTGTTCGACCCTGCGACGCGTGAGGTGATGGCGCGCTTCAACATGCCGCTGCTCTACTTGCCCACAGCGGAATACGATGCTGCCAGCCGACGCCAGGACGCGATTGAACGCGAAAACCTGCGCCGGCTGGGCATGCTGGCCCGGTAGCGCACGAGCGGCTGATTCACGCAGCTGGTGATTCCATCGGCGACGATCAGACGTTAGAGCGCTATGCGCCCTGTCGGACGCATTTAGCGCGCTATAACTATTCGAAAATAAAGCAAGAAATCCGTTCTGATGATTCCATCGGAACGGATATTCCTTTAGGCCGCCGCCGCCGCTGGCACCACCGGCGCCTGGCGGATCAGGTGGTCAAAGGCCGAGAGCGCCGACTTCGCCCCCTCGCCCATGGCGATGATGATCTGCTTGTACGGCACGGTCGTCACGTCGCCGGCGGCGAACACGCCGGGCAGCGCCGTGGCGCCGCGCGCATCCACCACAATCTCACCGCGTGGCGAAAGCGGCAGCGTGCCCTGCAACCATTCGGTGTTCGGCACCAGGCCAATCTGCACGAAAATACCATCCAGCGTTATCTGCCGCGCCGCACCGCTGCTGCGGTCCTGGTAGCTCAGCCCGGTCACCTTGCTGCCATCGCCATGCACCTCGGTGCTCAGTGCCGAGGTCACTACACTGACATTCCCCAGTGACCGCAGCCTGGCCTGCAACACCGCATCGGCCCGCAGCGCGCTGTCGAACTCAATCAGTGTCACCTGCGCGACAATGCCGGCCAGGTCTATCGCAGCCTCGACGCCCGAGTTGCCGCCGCCAATCACCGCCACCCGCTTGCCCTTGAACAACGGACCGTCGCAATGCGGGCAATAGGCCACGCCCTTGTTGCGATACTCGGCCTCGCCCGGCACATTCATCTGCCGCCAGCGGGCCCCGGTGGAGAGGATGACGGATCTGGCCCGCAACGTCGCACCACTCGCCAGCGTCACCTCGGTCAGCCCATCCGCCTGGCGCAGCGCGGTCGCCGTCTGCAGGTTCATCACGTCAACGGCGTAGTCCTTCACATGCTGCTCCAGCGCCGCCACCAGCTTGGGGCCTTCGGTGTGCGGCACAGAGATGAAGTTCTCAATCGCCATGGTATCCAGCACCTGGCCGCCAAAGCGTTCCGCCACAATGCCGGTGCTGATGCCCTTGCGCGCCGCATACACCGCCGCCGCCGCGCCGGCCGGGCCGCCGCCCACCACCAGCACGTCAAACACTGCCTTGTGGCGCAGCGCCGCGCTGGCGCGCTCGGCCGCACCACTGTCCAGCTTGGCCAGAATCTGCTCCAGGCTCATGCGGCCCTGGGCGAAGGGCTTGCCGTTCAAATACACGCTCGGCACGGCCATCACCTGGCGCGCCTCCACCTCGTCCTGGAACAGCGCGCCATCAATCGCCACGTGCCGAATGCGCGGGTTCAGCGCCGCCAGCAGGTTCAGCGCCTGCACCACATCGGGGCAGTTCTGGCAGCTCAGCGAGAAATAGGTCTCGAACACGAAGTCGCCGTCCAGCGCGGCGATCTGCGCCAGCGTCTCGGCGCTTTCCTTCGGCGGGTGGCCGCCGATTTGCAGCAGCGCCAGCACCAGCGAGTTAAACTCATGCCCCAGCGGAATCCCGGCGAAGCTGGCGCTGTGTCCGCTGCCCACCCGGTTGATGGCAAAGCTCGGCCGGCGCGTATCAGCACCATCCAGCCGCAGCGAAATCTGCCCGGAAAGCCCCGCAATCTCCTCCAGCAGGCCGCGCATCTCAGCGGCCTTGGCGCTGCCATCCAGGCTGGCGACCAACTCGATAGGCTGGGTGATGCGGGCAAGGTAGCCCTGCAACTGGGTCTTGATGGCGGCGTCCAGCATGGCGATGGCTTTCAGGCGAGGGGAGGGGGTGCGCCCGGCACGCAGGCCGGGCGCGATATGGGCTTCAGATCTTGCCAACCAGGTCGAGCGAAGGCGCCAGCGTGGCCTCGCCTTCCTGCCACTTGGCGGGGCAGACCTCGCCCGGGTGGTTGTGCACGTATTGCGCGGCCTTCACCTTGCGCAGCAGTTCCAGCGCATCGCGGCCGATGCCACCGGCGGTAATCTCCACCACCTGAATCTTGCCGTCGGGGTCCACCACGAAGGTCCCGCGGTCGGCCAGGCCGGCTTCCTCGATCAGCACGCCGAAGTTGCGGCTCAGCGTATGCGTCGGGTCACCCACCAGGGCGTAGTTGATCTTGCCGATGGCGGGGCTGGTATCGTGCCAGGCCTTGTGGGCGAAGTGCGTGTCGGTCGACACGGCGAAGATCTCGACGCCCAGGCCCTGGAAGGTGGCGTAGTTGTTGGCTAGGTCCTCCAACTCGGTCGGGCACACAAAGGTGAAGTCGGCCGGGTAGAAGAACACCACGGACCACTTGCCGCGCAGGTCGGCATCGCTGACCTGAATGAACTTGCCGGCCTTGAAGGCGGTGGCCTGGAACGGCTGCACGGGCGTGTTGATGAGCGACATATTGTGTCTCCATTGGGTCCGCCGGGCCGGTGGTTCGGCTGGCGTGGGGTGGTGATAGCCCTGGCCAATAATCGAGTAAAACGCGAAATACCGATTGTATTGACAGGAAAAATCGATCAAACGCGCAGCATGAGGCCCACCCCTACCCTGCGACAGTTGCGCTACCTGGTGGCGGTGGTGGAGCGCTGCCATTTCGGCCAGGCGGCCGAGGCTTGCCTGGTGACGCAGTCCACCCTGAGCGCCGCGATCCAAGAGCTGGAGGATGTGCTGGGCGTCCCGCTGCTGGAACGCACCCGGCGCAGCGTGGTTCCCACCCCTTTGGGGCACGAGATTGCCGCCCGCGCCCGGCTGCTGCTGAAGGGCGCCGAGGATCTGCTGGACGTGGCCCAGGCAGCGCAGGACCCCATGGCCGGCCCGCTGCGGCTCGGGGTCATTCCCACCGTTGGGCCATTCATGCTGCCGCGCGTCATGCCTGGGCTGCGCGCCGCCTTCCCCGCGCTGAAGCTCTACCTGCGCGAGGACCAGACCGCCCGGCTGCTGGCGCAGCTCCAGGCTGGCGAGCTTGATGCCGCGCTGCTGGCGCTGCCCTTTCCGCTGGAGGAGATGGAGGCCGAGGAGGTGGCGCGCGACCGCTTCTGGGTGGTCTGCCCCAAGGGCCATGAACTCAGCGCCATGCCCCGGGTGCGCGCCAGCGACCTGGCGCTGGACGAGTTGCTGCTGCTGGAGGATGGCCATTGCCTGCGCGACCACGCGCTGGCGGCCTGCGCGCTGGAAGGCGCGTCGCGCAACAGCGGCTTCCAGGGCACCAGCCTGCACACGCTGGTGCAGATGGTGGCCAATGGCCTGGGCACTACGCTGCTGCCGCAAATGGCGCTGGCGGCCGGTATGCTGCGCGGCCTGCCGGTTTCCGCCATGCCGCTGGAAGCCGCGGCACCCTTCCGCCGCATTGGCCTGGTGTGGCGCCGCAGTTCCGGCCGCAAGCAAACATTTCGGCGTTTGGCCGAAGTGCTGGCCGCCGAGGCCGCCCCCTACGACGAAGCCCTGCCGGCCTCCGATCTGGCCCGCACCTCGCGCCGCCGGTAGTGCACTATGCGCCCTGACGGGCGCATTTCGTGCTCTATAACCATTTGAAATTAAGACAAGAAATCCGTTCGGATGATTCCATCGGAACGGATATTGCTCTAGGCTGGCGCGCAATCAGCGCCGCCACGGCGCCTCGGGTGGAGAACGCAGCATGGACCTCAAGCTTGCCGGCAAAACCTGCCTGGTCACCGGCGCCAGCGCCGGCATTGGCACCGGCATCGCTTGGGCGCTTGCCCGCGAAGGCGCCAGCCTCGCCATCCTGGCCCGGCGCGCCGAGCGGCTGGAAGCCCTGGCCGATGCGATGCAGGCCGAACTCGGCCGTCGCCCGCTGATGATCACGGCTGACCTGATGCAGCCGGAGGCCCCCGCCACGGTGCAGGCCGCCCTGCACGCCGCCTTTGGCGGGGTGGATGTGCTGGTGAACAATGCCGGCCTTTCCAGCCGGCCCGAGACTATCTCCACCGATGCTGTCTGGAATGCCGGCTTTGACCTGAAATTCACCACGCTACGCCGGCTGACCAATGCGCTGCTGCCGGGCATGCGGGCGCGCGGCTGGGGCCGTGTCATCAACATCACCGGCATCATCGAACCCATGGCCACCAGCGCCGCGCTGACCGCCTGCGCCGCGGTGCATGCCTGGTCCAAGGGCCTGTCGCGCGACCTGGCCGCCGAGGGCATCACGGTCAACTGCGTCCCACCCGGGCGCATCCACTCGGAACAAATCGACCAGCGCCTGCACGCCGACCCCGAGGCCCGGGCACGCTACATCGCCCAACACATCCCCATGGGCCGCTTTGGCGAGCCGGCCGAACTGGCGGCGCTGGTTGCCTTCCTGGCCTCGCCCTTGGCCGGCTACATCACCGGCACCGTGATTCCCGTGGATGGCGGCATGGCGCGTTTCGCCATGTGAGCCGCCCGTCTGCCTGCGGCGGCACTGGGCAAGCCTTGTCAGACTTTCGCTCAGGCCGCCTTGGCCGCAGCCCGCGCCATCAGCTTCTCCTCCTCGGTCCACACCTTCCGCTCGCGCTTTTCCTGCGGCTTGACCTGCTTGACCGGTCCCCCGCCCAGTACGGGTGGGCGCATGGTCGAATGCCGCGCCGCCTCTGAATGCCACGGATGATCATCTTGCACGGTCAGGGCGCGCCCAATTTCCCGCTCCACATCATGCAGCCAGGCACGCTGCTCGGCATCGCAGAGCGTGATGGCAAAGCCGCTGCGGCCCGCGCGGCCGGTGCGGCCGATGCGGTGGACATAGCTTTCCGGCAGGCTCGGCAGGTCATGGTTGAAGACATGCGTCACGGTATCAACGTCAATGCCGCGGGCTGCGATATCCGTTGCCACCAAAACCTGCACCTTGGTGGCGCGGAAGGCCTCCAGCGCGCGCTCTCGCTGGCCCTGAGACTTGTTGCCATGCAGCGCCTCGGCGGTGATGCCGGCCTCGGTGATGAAGGCGCAGACCTCGTTGGCAATGTTCTTCTGCAGGGTGAAGACCACGGCCTGGCCAATCCCCGGTGTTTGCAACAGCGCCAGCAGCGCAGCCCGCTTGTCTGCCGCATCCACGAACATCACCGACTGCTCGATCCGCTCGACGGTGGTTGAGGGTGGGGCGATCTCCACCTTCGCCGGATCGCGCAGCAGGCCCTCGGCCAGCGCGGCGATGGAGTTCGGCATCGTGGCCGAGAACAGCAGGGTGTGCCGCTGCTGCGGCAGCGTCGCGACAATCCGCTCAATCGGCTTGGCAAAGCCCATGTCGAGCATCTGGTCGGCCTCATCCAGCACCAGCGCCTCCAGCTGAGACAGGTCGCACAGCCCTTGGTTCATCAGGTCCAGCAAACGCCCCGGCGCGGCCACGATGATATCCACACCAGCCTCAAGCGCCTTGACCTGATGCACTTGGCTGACGCCGCCGAAAATCGTCGTCACGCTTGGCCGGATATGGCGGCCCAAACTCTCAAAGCCACTGGCGATCTGCGAGACCAATTCGCGGGTGGGCGCCAGCACCAGCACACGGGCGCCGCCCTTGGGCGCCGGGCGCGGCGCCGCGGCCAGCCGGTGCAGCAGCGGCAGCACGAAGGCGGCGGTCTTGCCGGTGCCGGTCTGCGCCATGCCCAGCAAGTCGCGGCCCGCCAGCAGCATGGGGATGGACCGAGCCTGGATGGGGGTGGGCGTGGCATAGCCTTCCTCGGCCAGCGCGCGCAGCAGAGGGGCCGCCAGGGCCAGGTCGGCGAAAGTCATGGGCATGGTCAAGCGGCGCCTCCGGCGCTCAATAAGGCTGCGCCGATTTGGGCATCGCTGGTTCGGAGGGCGGGGCTTTACGGGTGATGCTGCATTGCGTCAACGCATTGCCGGGTATCGCGGGCATCCTGGCCACGTGGCTGATCGGCGAGAGCCGCCTGGAACTGCTGGGCTAGAGCAATATCCGTACTGATGGAATCATCAGAACGGATTTCTTGCTCTAGTTTCAAATAGTTATGGAGCACGAAATGCGCCCGTCAGGGCGCAGAGTGCTCTAGATGCCGCGCTCGGGCCATGGCGGCAACCAGATTGCCCTCCTGGCCCCCGCCAGCACCGGCAATGTGCCGGTGGAGATAACCGCGCACGTCAGGCCTTCAGGCTGGCGCCCGTGGTGTCGTGCACGGCGCCGGTGACATAGCCGCCAACAACATCGGCAGCCAGCGGCCGGTCCGGAAAGCTTTTCAGCCACAGGCGCAGCAGCAGGCGCTTTTCCAGCGGGTCGGCCGGGTCCACCCAGGCGGTGCGGCTGTGCAGCACGGTGTAGTTGTTCACCAGTTGCAGGTCGCCGGTCTGGAAGTCCATCTCAATGGCGTAGCTGGGGTCCAGCGCCAGCTTCAGCATGGCATCCAGCGCCACACGTTCGCGCGCGGCAAGCGGGCGGCCAAGCTTGGCGGTGGCCTGTTCCACCGTCTTGCTGTTGAAGTTGCAACTCAGCACACCGCCGCAATAGCTGAAGACCGGCACGCGGGGGGTGACCTGCGGGCCGTCCGGCCGCGCGACGTCGCCGCGCAAATCATGGTGGAAGCCTTCGTAGAGCTGCGCCAGCACTTCCGGCGCCTCGGCCAGCAGGGCGTTGTGAATGGCCATGCTGCTGACAACGCGGGAGACGCCACCGCCATCGGTGGCCGGGCGCAGGCACAACAAGGCGACCACGTCACTGCCATCCACATGCGGCATCTGTTCGGCGCTGGTGCCAGAGCCAATGGCGTTGGGCTTGGAGTAGTCGTAGCCCTGGTCGGTGATGTGGGCGATCAGGTTGTCCTTGTAGTTGCCCAGGTTCACGCGAGGCAGTTGCTTCAGCCCCTTGCCGAAGTAAAGGCCGATGCCCCAGAGCAGCCGGGCCGCCCGTTCCTCGTCATGCCGGTCCACCGGCAGGCCGCGCAGCAGCACCAGGCCGCGGCCGTGTTCCAGGTCGTGCATGGCCTGGTCCAGCAGCGGCGCCAGGGTTGGCAGCGGGAATTCGGCACGGGTAAACTCCCCGCCACGCACGCCCTCGGCGGCCAGCGCACGCTCGGCGGCCAGGATTTCCGCCTGGTGGGCGGGCGTCAGGCGCAGCACCCAGCTTTCGTCGCTTTCCAGTTCGGCGCGGCGCCAGGCGCTGGCGTCGGTGATCGGGCGATGCAGCATCTCGGGCATGGGCGGCCTCCGGGTTGGCGGCATGGTGCCGCGCTTGCCATGCGGCGCGCAATGGGCCGGAATGGGCCGGCAGAGCATGGGGGCGAACATGGCGGAGCGCTGGGCGATCATCACCGGGGCGGCGGGCGGCATCGGCATTGCGGTGTGCCGGCAACTGCACAGCCAGGGTTTTTGCTTGTTGATGCTGGACTTGCAGGAAGGCCCGCTGAACGCCGCCGCCGAGCGGATGCGCGAAGCCGGCGCCACTGTGGAGGTGATGGCCGGCAACGCCACCGACCCCGCCCTGGCCCGCGCCGCCGCCGAGCGGGGCGCGGCGCTGGGCCGGGTGGATGTGCTGGTCAACGTGGCCGGCGGCAGCGGGCCGCACCCGGTGCGGACCATAGAGGAGATGGACGACGCCACCTGGGACCATGTGATCGACCTGAACCTGAAAAGCGCCTTTCTGTTCAGCCGCGCCGTGGTGCCGGGCATGCGGGCGCGCGGCTATGGCCGGGTGGTGAACTTCAGCAGCACCAATGCCCGCGGGCGGAAGGGGCCGGTCACCACGCAGGGCGCGCGGCTGGCCTATGCTACCAGCAAGGCGGCAATCATCGGCTTCACCGCGCAGCTGGCCAAGGACGAGGCGGCGAACGGCATTACCGTGAACTGCCTGTTGCCGGCGCTGATTCTGGGCGAGCAGGGCACCCGCATCCGCCAACGCTATGAGGCGCTGCCGGAGCCGGCCAGGCTGGCGATGGTGCAGGACATCCCCGCCGGCCGCGCCGGAGAGGCGCATGAGGTGGCCGCGGTGGTCGGCTTTTTGTGCAGCGAGGCGGCGAGCTACGTGAACGGCGTGGCGCTGCCGGTGGATGGCGCCTTCCTGTAGCGCCCGCTGGGGCGCGCCTACCTTGCGGCCCGCCGGACGTTCCACAGCACCGGGAAGCCCACATCCAGCACGCCCTGCAGGTTGGCGCGATAGGCGGCCGGCCCGGCGAATTGGCCGAGGATGATGACGCTGACGTTGTCGTGCACGCTGCGCTGGATATCGGCGGCGATCTCGCGGCGCCTGGCCATGTCGTATTCGGCGGCGAAGCGCTCGATCATGGGGGTGCGCGCGGGGTCGCACCACCAGCCTGGATAGCCATTGGTGCAGCTATAGACCACCGCCGGGTTGGCCAGCGGGTTCTCCATGTCAAAGCCGGTCCACACCAGCGGCACAACCGACCAGCCATTCTGGTCCACCGGGTTGCGGTTCAGCCGCATCTGCGCGACAGACGACCAGTCCGTGCTGCGGACATCCACGTTGAAGCCGGCGCGCTTCAGGTGCTCGATCGCCACCAGGCTGACCGGGTTGATCAGCGCGCTGTCGCCGCTGTGCAGCAGCACCACGCGTTCATTGTTGTAGCCGGCGTCGCGCAGCATCTGGCGGGCGCGGTCACTGCTCGGGCGGCGGAAGGTGTCGGCGCCGGCATCCGTGCTGTAGGGCGCGTCGCACATGTAAACGCTGAGGCATTGGTCCAGGTACATGCCGCGCGGCAGGCCAACGCCGGCCATAACCTCCGACTGGTCGATGGCCATTTGCGCGGCACGGCGGATGGCGGGGTTGTTGAACGGAGGCTGGGCGTGGTTCAGCGTGAGCACGCCGAAGATGGAGGACCGCCCGAGGCCCGGCGTGACGACGATGTTGCGGTCGCGCTTCATGCGCTCCACGAAGTCCAGCGGCGCGCGTTCCAGCCAGTCGATCTCGCCCTGCTGCAAGGCGGCCACGCGGGTGGAGCTGTCGGGCACGGAGACGATGTCCACCCGGTCCACATGCACCACTTTGCCGCCAGCCAGGCCGCTGGCGGGTTCGGCGCGCGGGCGGTAGCGGGTGTTGCGGCGCAGCACGGCGCGGTCGCCCGGGCGCCATTCAGCGCGGTTGAAGGTGAAGGGGCCGCTGCCGATGATCTCCGGGATCGCCGCGTTGGGGGCGGTGGCGGCCAGGCGCGCCGGCATCATGAAGGGGGCGTAGGGGGCGGACTTGCCCAGCGCCTCGATCACTTGGCCAAAGGGGCGGGTGAGTTGCAGCACGAAGGTCTTCGCATCCACCACGCGGAGTTCGCTGCTGGCGGCCAGCATCTGCCGGCCCAGGCCATCCTTGGCGGCCCAGCGGCGAATGCTGGCGACGCAATCCTCGGCTGTTACCGGCGCGCCGTCATGCCATTCCAGGCCGTCGCGCAGCGTAAAGGTCCAGGTCAGGCGGTCGGCGCTGGTTTCCCACTTCTCCAGCATCTGCGGCCGATAGGTGCCGCTGGCATCCTCCCCCACCAGCGTGTCCCAGACGAAGAAGCCGAAGGTGCGGCTGACCACCGAGATGGTTTGAATGGGGTCGAGGCTTTGCAGCTCGTTGTTCATCACCAGGCGGATGCTGGATTCCTGCGCCGGGGCGGGGCGCGGGGTGGCCAGCAGCAGGGCGGCTGCGAGGGCGACCAAGGGGCGGACCAAGGGGCGGATCATGGCGCGTCTCCTCAATTGATCGGTGTGCGGCGGAGCGTGCGGGGCAGGCTCTCGTCGAAGGGGGTGCGGGCGTGTTGCAGCGTGCGGTTGTTCCACAGCACGAGGTCGCCGGGTCGCCAGTGGTGGCGATACTGGATCGCCTTGACCTGCCCCCGAACCCGGCACCAGGGATTATGAGAGAACCGACCCGTGCCATGGCGCGCCCGGCTGGGCGTGCCGGAGCGTAGCGTAGGCAGGGCCAGCCGGGCGTGGCAACACCGCCTCGGGGGCCGGCGGGCGGTAGCCGAGGCTGCTGTGGGGCCGGATGGTGTTGTAGTGCCGCCGCCAGCGCTCGATCAGCACCTCGGCCTCCCGCAGCGAACAGAAGATCTCGCCAGCCAGCAGTTCGTCGCGCAGCTTGCCGTTGAAGCTTTCATTGTAGCCGTTCTCCCACGGGCTGCCGGGCTCGATGAACAACGTCCTCACCCCAACCTGGCCGAGCCAGCCGCGCACTGCCTTGGCCGCGAACTCCGGCCCGTTGTCGGAGCGGATGTGGTCCGGCGGGCCGCGCTCGACGAACAGGTCGGCCAGCGCCTGCAGCACATCATCCGCCCGCAGTCGCCGCGCCACCACGATCGCCAGGCACTCCCGCGTGTACTCGTCGATCACCGTCAGCATGCGGAACGCCCGCCCGTCCCGCGTGCGGTCCTGCACGAAATCATACGCCCAGACATGCCCCGGCCAGCATGGCCGCAGCCGGATGCAGGAACCATCGTTCAGCCACAGCCTGCCGCGCTTCGGTTGCCGCCGCGGTACCTTCAGCCCCTCGCGTCGCCACAGTCGCTCCACCCGCTTGGCGTTCACCCGCCAGCCCTCGGCCCGCAGCAGCGCCGTGATCCGACGGTAGCCGTAGCGGCCGTACTCGCCGGCCAACCGCACCACCGCCTCGGTAAGGGGCGCTTCATCGGCTCTCGGCTGTGGTACGCGCCGCTGGGTGGAACGCGCCTGGCCCAGCGTGCGGCACGCCCGACGCTCGGAGACCCCGAGCGCCGAACGCACATGCCGCACCCCGGCCCGGCGACGCTCGGGGCCTAGAAGTTTCCCTCCGCAGCTTCTTTCAGGATCAGCTTGTCCAAGGTCAGCTCCGCCACCGCCTTCCTCAGCCGGGCGTTCTCCTTCTCCAACTCTTTCAGCCGCCGCGCCTGGTCCAGCTTCAGCCCACCGTATTCGGCCCGCCAGCGGTAGTAGCTGGCCTCCGATATCCCAAAGCCGCGGCAGATCTCGCCCACCGTCTTGCCTTGCGCCAACTCGACCTCAGCCTGCCGCAGCAGCCCGATGATCTTCTCCGGCGTCGCACCCTTCCTCGGCATTTCCAGCCTCCTTCTCAGGGGGCCAACTCTCTCATTTCAGGCGGGCCGAGTTCAGGGGGGAAGGTCA
>CANFIE010000037.1 GCA_947446625.1 Acetobacteraceae bacterium
AGATTTGCAGGCCGAGGACCGGCTGGCCGCCATTCTACGCGCCGTGCAACTGGCTCGCTCCATGCTGGTGACGGCGCCGCCCCTGCTGGTGAAGATCGCGCCAGATTTGGCCGACGACGCCCTGCCGGCGGTGGTGGAAACCTGCCTCACCTATGGCGTTGCCGGGCTCATCGTCTCCAACACCACCATTGCCCGGCCGGATTCCCTGCGCAGCCCGCAGCGTGGCGAAACCGGCGGCCTTTCTGGTGCTCCGCTGTTCCAGCGCTCCACCGATGTGCTGCGCCAGGTCTACCGGCTGGCCCAGGGCCGGCTGACGCTGATCGGCGTCGGCGGCGTATCAACTGGGGCCGAGGCCCTGGCGAAAATCAAGGCCGGGGCCAGTTTGGTGCAGGTCTATTCTGCCTTTGCCTATGCCGGGCCGGCCTTGGTGCCGCGCATCAAGCGCGACCTGGCGGCTTTGCTGAAGCAGGGCGGCTACAAATCAGTGGCCGATGCCGTTGGCGTGGACGCCTGAGGAGAGAGACGTGCAGATTCTCGAAGGCATCGCCCCGCTGGCGGACCGATACGACGGCTATGTGCTGGACCTGTGGGGCGTGGTGCATGACGGCAAGCGTCCCTATGCCGGCGTGGCCGAGGCACTGGGCCAGTTGAAGGCACGCGGCAAGCGCATCGTCTTCCTCACCAATGCGCCGCGCCGCGCCTGGTTCATCCAGGGCATGTTGGACAAAATGGGCCTGGACCGGGCGCTGTATGACGGCATCATGTCCTCGGGCGAAGCCAGCTGGATGATGCTGCGCGACCGCCAGCACCCCTGGTTCGCCCGCGCCGGCCTCCGTGCCTACCATATTGGGCCGGAGCGTGATCTTTCCGTGGTGGATGATGGCGTGGCCGAACTGGTGGCCACCCCGGCCGAGGCCGATTTCCTGCTCAACACCGGCCCCGACCCCGACCGTGGCGCGCACAGTACCGATAGCTACCTGCCGGCGCTGCTGGACTGCGCGAAGCACAAGCTGCCCATGCTGTGCGTGAACCCGGACCGCGCCGTGATGGTGGGCGGCGAGAAGCTGATCTGCGCCGGCGCCCTGGCTGACCTCTACAAGCCGCTGCATGACGACATCATGGAAGTCGGCAAGCCCGACCCCACGGTGTACGAGCCAGTGATGGCGCTGCTGGGCATGACCGACCGCAGCCGCGTGCTTGCCATAGGCGACACGCCGCATACCGACCTGGCCGGCGCCGCCGCTGCCGGCATGGATGCGCTCTGGGCCATGACAGGGCTGACCGCCAACAAGTTCGGCGACAATCCCAGCCCCGAGGCCCTGGCCGCCGAGGCGCGGCATGAACATGTCAGCCCGCTGGCTGCCGTGCGCGGGTTGCGCTGGTAGCCGGCGCGTGCCGGCCGTGAAGCCCCCGCTTTCCCTGCTGGTGGCCATGACGGGGCTTGGCCCCTTCACCATGCAGATCCTGATGCCCTGCCTGCCGGCCCTGGCCACCGCGCTGGCGGTTTCCTACGCCACGGCGCAGCTGACCATTTCGGTCTATCTGGTGGGCGTGGCCTGCGGCCAGTTGGCTTATGGCCCGCTGTCAGACCGTTTTGGCCGCAAGCCGCTGCTGACCATTGGGTTGGTGTTGTATTTGGCCGGCAGCCTGCTGGCGGTGGCCAGTCCCTGGGCCTGGATGCTGGTGGTGGCCCGCGTGCTGCAGGCGCTGGGCGGTTGCGCCGGCCTGGTGCTGGGCCGCGCCATGATCCGAGACGCCTGGTCGCGCGAGCAGTCGGCCAGCGTCATGGGGCTGGTTTCCACCGCAATGTCGGTGGCGCCCATGATAGCGCCGCTGCTGGGCAGCCTGCTGGCCGAATGGTTTGGCTGGCGCGCCACCATGGCGGCCTGCCTGTGCTTCGGCCTGCCGCTGCTGCTGGCGGTGCGCTGGCGCCTGCCGGAAACCTTGGCCCAGCGCGTGGACATGCCTGGGCTGGAAGGCTTCCTCCGCGCCCATCTGGCGCTGCTGCGCCTGCCGGCATTTCGTGGCTATTGCGCCGTCACCTCCACCACGGCGGCCATTTTCTTCAGCTTTGCCGCCGGCGCGCCGCTGGTGGTGGTGCAGGGCATGGGCCACTCGCCCACGCGCTTCGCCCTGGCCTTCATGGCCGTCTCCATCGCCTGGAGCGGCGGCACCTTCACCACCGCCCGGCTGGCCGGGCGCTATGGCAGCGCACGGCTGCTGCGCATTGGCGTGGGGCTCAGCACGGCTGGCGCGGCGTTGGCGGTGCTCACCGTGCTGGCGCTGCCGGCGCATATCGCGCTGTTCTTCCTGCCCATGGTGGTGGTGGCCTGGGGCAATGGCATGACACAGCCCAACGCCATCGCCGCCGCCATCAGCGTGCGTCCCACCCTGGCCGGCACCGCCTCGGGCCTCATCGGCGCGGCGCAGATGGGCGCGGGCGGCATCATGACGGTTATCGCCGGCAGCCTTGAGAGCGGCAGCGGCCTGGCCACCGCCTGCTGCATGCTGGCACCGGCGCTCGGCACCCAGGTGGCGCTGGCCTATACTCGCCGCGCGGTGGGAAGCTAAACGCCCACGGCCTCGGCTGCCACGCTCATCGCCTCATTGAAGGCGGGCAGCTGCGCGGCAATGCTGGCAAAGGCAAGCTGGGCAATGGCGCGGTAGCCCAACTCGGAGAAGTGCACGCCGTCATCGGCACGGAAGCGCCGCTCGGTCTGCCCCGGGCCGGGCAGGCTGGGGCGGAAATGCCCGGCGGTGTCGCTGGTGGCGTCCCAGCTGGGCACCCACAGGGCGCCGGCGCTGCGGGCGGCGGCTTCCTGAATCTCGTTCAGCTTGCGGGCGGCGCCGGCAAAGGCGTTGTCGCGCATGTTGGGCAGGCCAATCCAGGCCACGGTCACGCCGCGCTCGCGGGCATCCTTGGTCATCGCAGCCACCTTGGCGCCATAGGCCTCGGCAAAGGCGGGGGTGCCGAATTGGTAGCGGGCGCGGGCGCCTCGATCCACCAGCGGCCGAAAGTCATTCGCGCCAATCCAGGCCAGCATCAGGTCGGGCTGGTTGCGCACCACATTCTCGCGCGCCACCTGCACCCAATCCCATTCGTCGGAACGGGTCAGCCCGGTGGCGTGGCGCGTGCCATTCACCACCCGCACCGCGCTGCGGCGGCGCAGCGGTGGCTGGGTGTAAAGGTACAGGCCCTGGGCCAATGAATCACCGCAATACAGCAACGTGATGCCGGACTGCGCCGCGGCGGCCTGCTGCACCTGGGGCTGGGCTGGTGCTGCCGCCTGCACCACCGCTGCCTGCGGTGCCACCATCGGCGCCGCTGCCGGCGCCCGCATCGCCACGGAAGTGGCCTGGTTCACCCCCCCTGGCTCGGCCATGGCGCGGCCAATAAGGGATGGTGCGGCCAGGAGCATTCCCAGCGCGGCGCGGCGGTCTATGGTGTTTGGCATGGGCGAATCGGGGCAGTTCGACGCGGTATTGCACTATACGCCATCGAGTCGCCACAAAGCTAGTTCGTCCGCCGTAGGAGGCATCATGAAATCCACTGCCGAATTGCCCCGCCGGCGCGATCTCCTGGCCCAGATCGGCCTCGGCCTGGCGCTCTCCGCCTGTGACACCGGCACCACCCGGCAGGCGGCGCCGGTGGGTGGCAGCTTCCGTTCGGTCAACGAACTTGCAGCCTGGCGGCCTGACTGGGCGGTGCTGCCCGCTGCCGAGAATGTCGCCTGGACCGCCTCCCCCTCCGAGCCCCTGGCGCCCCTGGCCCAGGCCCTGGCCGCGCTGGCCCAGGGTCGGTCGCAGCAGCCCGTGCTGGTGGTGCAATTCGGAGACAGCCACACCGCCGCCAATTTCTTCACCGCCCGGCTGCGCGCCCTGTTCCAGGCCCGCTACGGCGCGGTGGGGCCGGGGCGCATGTCGCCCGGTGGCGCCGCGCCCAGCTATACCCGCCCGCCCCAGGTGCAGGTGGAACAGCAGGGCAGCTGGCAGGCCACCTCGGCGCTGCGCAGTTCGGCCCCCGGTCCCTTCGGCCTGGCCGGCTGGCGGCTGCGCGGCCAGGGCGCCGGCAGCCGTCTGGTGCTCCGCTCCACCGAGGCTGATGGCTTCGACCGCTTCACCCTGGATGTGCTGGTGCAGCCCGAGGGCGGCAGCTTCCGGCTTTCGTTGGATGGCGAAACCGGCCCGCAGCTGCGCGCTGCCGGTGGCCTGCGCCGCCGCGCCCCCATCCCCATGGAATTGCCGCGCCGCTACCGCGAGGTGGTGGTGGAACTGGTGGGCGATGGCCCGGTGGAATTGCTCGGCTGGGGGGTGGAGCGGCGCGGCGCCGGGGTGCTGGTGGAAGGCCACGGCATCAACGGTGCCACCACCGACATGCTGGCCAACATGGACCCCGAGATTCTGCGCGGCGACTTTGCCGCCCGCGCCCCGGCGCTCATCATCCTGGCCTATGGCACCAATGAAGCCGTGGAAGCCGGGCTGACCGAGGAAGCCTATGCCAGCGTGCTGACCGAGCGCGTGCGCATGATGAAGCGGCTGGCGCCGAAAAGCGGCATCATGCTGCTCGGCGCGCCGGATTCCGCCCGCCGCGCCAGCCGCAACAGCCTGGCTGCCGGCGGCTGCCATGGCTGGGCGCCGCTGCCCGGTCTGGCGGCAGTAAAGGCGGCCCAGCGCCGCGTGGCCCGCACCGAGCGCCTGGGCTACTGGGACTGGTCCGAGGTGACCGGCGGCAATACCTGCGCCCTGGACGCGCTGACCCGCGGAGGCCAGCGCCTGGTGCAGGACGACCATGTGCATTTGACCGCCGAAGGTTACCGCACCAGCGCCGAGCGCCTGTTCCAGCACCTGCTGCGGCCTGCTAGCTTGGCCAACACCCAGTCGTAGTGCGGCTGGCCATCCCTTCCCACCGCTGAACTTCCCACCCTAACCAGGCTGCCTGCCGCATGTTGTTCCCCACCGGCGCCTTTGCGCTGTTTTTCCTGGTGGTTTTTGCGGCGCATTGGCTGCTGGTGCGCTTTCCGCCCCCGGCCGCGCCCTGGGCCGACCGCGCCATGCTGCTGGCCGCCAGCATGGTGTTCTACGCCCATTGGGACAGCCGCTTCTGCCTGCTGCTGCTGGCGCTGGGCCTCTGGGCCTGGTGGATGGGCCGCATCCTCGGCGCCCTGCCGCGCAGCCGCCACGGCATTGTGCTGCCCGCCGCCGTGGCCGGGCCGCTGCTGGTGCTGGGCTATTTCAAATACGCCGATTTCTTCCTGGCCGAAGCCGGCACCCTGCTGGCCCAATTCGGGCTGGAAGCCCCCAGCCTGCTGGGCGTGGTGCTGCCGGTGGGCATTTCCTTCTTCGTCTTCCAGGCGCTCAGCTACATTCTGGACGTCCATCGCGGCGACGCCGAGGCCGAGGCCAGCCCGCTGAACGTGCTGGTCTATATCTGCTTCTTCCCGCACTTGGCCGCCGGGCCCATTGTGCGCGCCGCGCATTTCCTGCCCCAGGTGGCGCAGCGGCCGGAAGCGCGCAGCATTCCCTTCGTCATGGCCGGGCTGCTGATAGCCGGCGGCCTGGCCAAGAAACTGCTGCTGGCCAATACCCTGGCCACCGAGCTGGTGGACCCGGTGTACCACGACCCCGCCGCCGCCGGCATGGCCGACGCCTGGCTGGCCTTCTACGGGTATGCCGCGCAAATCTATTGCGACTTCAGCGCCTATTCCGACATGGCCATCGGCGTTGCTGCGCTGCTCGGCTTCCACTTCCCGCGCAACTTCAACCAGCCCTACCGCGCCGCCACGCTCAGCGAGTTCTGGCGCCGTTGGCACATCTCGCTCAGCTCCTGGCTGCGCGACTACCTGTATATTCCGCTCGGCGGCTCGCGCGGCAGCGAATGGCTGACCCGTCGCAACCTGATGCTGACCATGGTGCTGGGCGGGCTGTGGCATGGCGCGGCCTGGCGCTTCCTGGCCTGGGGCGCGCTGCATGGCGCCGGGCTGGTGCTGGAACGCGTGCTGGGCTGGCGCGGTGGCCAGCAGGGCTGGCGGCGCTGGGCGGCGGTGGCCTTCACCTTCCACGTTGTCTGCCTGGGCTGGGTACTGTTCCGCGCGCCGGATATGGCCAGCGCCGGCGGCATTTTGCTGGCCATGGTGGATGGCGCCGAGGCCGCCACCGCCACCCCCAAGCTGCTGGCGCTGACCGCCCTGGCCATTGCCCTGCACTTCCTGCCCGGGGACTGGACCCAGTGGCTGGAACGCCGGCTGGAAACCTGGCCCGCCCCGGCCTATGGGGTGGCCTTCGGCCTCGCCATCCTGCTCATCCTGACGCTCGGGCCGGTTGGCGTGGCGCCCTTCATCTATTTCCAGTTCTGATGCACCCCGACCTCATCCCTCCGCCGCGCCCCGCCCCCCGCCTAGGCCAGGGCCAGGCCACCACCATTGTGCTGGGCCTGCGCCACCAGCCCTGGCTGCATGACGCCGTGAGCCTGCCGGTGCCGGATGATTTCTCCCGCCTCAGCCTGACCCACCCGCTGCGTGGCGTGGCGCTGGGGCTGCTGCTGGCCTTCGTGGTGCTGGCCATGGGCCGCTCGGCACAAATTGTGGATGCGCTGTACGGCCTGGACACCTTCCCCGGCACCGAGACGCTGATTGCGCTGGCCGAGGCCTGGCACGAGGCGATGAGCTGGCTGGGCGTGCCCGATGCGCTGGCCGCGCTGCGCGGGCTGCTGGGCTTCAGCGCCGAATAGCAGCGCCTGATCGGCTGAGGCGCTGGCGCCGCAAGCCGTGAATCAGTCGCTCAAACCATTCGCTGATCGGCTGAGGCGCTGGCGCCGCAAGCCGTGAATCAGTCGCTCAAAACAGATCAAGCCCGCCCGGCCACGGTGCTCAGCAGGCCGGGGTCCACCTTCAGCAGCGCCATGGCCTGGCGCCACATCTGCCCGGTATCCTCGGCAAACAGCAGCGATTCATCGGCCGTGACCGAAAGCCAGGAATTCTCCTGGATCTCGTTTTCCAACTGCCCCGGCCCCCAGCCGGCATAGCCCAGCGCCAACACCGCCTGGCGCGGCCCGCCGCCACCAGCCACGGCCTGCAGAATGTCCAGGCTGGCGGTCAGCGCCAGCCCATCGGTCACCCGCATCGAGCCATCGCTGGACCAATCCGTGCTGTGCAGCACGAAGCCGCGCCCGGTTTCCACCGGCCCGCCATGGCGCATGCGCAGCCGGCGTTCCGGCGGGTGCGGCTCCAGCTTCAGCTGCTTCACCAAATCGTCAAACGAAATGCCCGGCAGCGGCTGGTTCAGCACCAGGCCCATCGCCCCATCGGCATTGTGCGCGCACAGATACACCACGCTGCCGGCAAAGCGCGGGTCATGCAGGCCCGGCATGGCAATCAGCGTCTGCCCGGTCAGGTAGCTGCCCAGGCCCCTGGCGGGCGCGGTTTTGGCGCGCCGGGCCCGGGGCTTGCGGCTTGTTTCGGGGGCGGCGGCGTCAGCTTTGACGGCGCCAGGGGTACGTTTGGCCATGCCCCAAGGATGGCGATGCCCCCGCCCGGAAGCAAGCCACGCCTGCCGGCCCCGGTGACAGATGCCCAATGACGTACTACATCAGTCGGACAAGGCGAGGAGAACCGAAATGTCGATTAAGGTTGGTGACAAGATTCCGGCTGTGAAGATCATGCAGGGGACGGCCGAAGGCCCGAAGGAGGTTTCCACCGAGGAACTCTTCGCCGGCAAGACCGTGGTGCTGTTCGGCGTTCCCGGTGCCTTCACCCCCACCTGCTCCGCCAAGCACCTGCCCGGCTTCGTGCAGCACGCCGGCGACTTCAAGAAGAAGGGCGTGGACGTCGTGGCCTGCCTTTCGGTGAACGACGCCTTCGTGATGGGCGCCTGGGGCAAGGACCAGGGCACCGGCGAGGACGTGACCATGCTGGCCGATGGCTCGGCCACCTTCACCAAGGCCCTGGGCCTGGAGCTGGACCTGACGCCGCGCAACATGGGCGTGCGCAGCCAGCGCTTCGCCCTGGTGGCGAAGAATGGCGTGGTGACGCATGTGGCGGTTGAAGCCGCCGGCGCCTTTGAGGTCAGCAAGGCCGAAGCGATCCTCGCGGCTCTCTGAGCCACGCAGGTTGAACTGAAGAAGGCCGGTCCCGCAGGGGGCCGGCCTTTTTTGTGGTTATGCCGCCACCAGCCGCGCGCCGGGCCGCTGCCCCGGGCGCAGCGCCAGCGGCAGCAGAATACCCAGATTCAGCAGGTTGGCGAAAATCCCCGCCTGCCAGGCCACGGCATAAGCCCCGGTGGCGTCGTACAAATACCCCGCCAGCCAGCTGCCCGTGGCCATGCCGCACAGGCTGGTGAAGAAGATCAGCGGCACCCGCCAATGGGCCTGCCCGGCCGGAAACAGCCCGCGCACCGCCAGCGCATAGCTGGGGGTAATGCCGCCAAAGCCCAGGCCGTAAATGGCCGCCACCAGGAACAGCCCGGCCTCGTCCTGCGTTACCAGGAACAGCGCCATGCCAATGGTCTGGCACACATTGCCAATGGTGGCGGTGCGCAGCCCGCCAATGCGGTCACCCAGCGCGCCCCAGAACTGCCGCGCCAGAAACGCACAGGCCATGGTGACGGAAAGCATCAGCGCCCCGCGAGACGCGGCAATGCCAAGGTCGCCACAAAACGCCACCAGGTGCGCCGCCGGCATGGCCATGGGAATGCAGCACAAAAACCCCGCCAGGCAGATCAACCCCTGCGTCAGATTGGGGTGCAGCCCCAGCACCCGCTCGCCGGCCTGGGGTTCGCGCCCCGGTCCGGCATTGGGCAGCGCCAGCGGCGCCGGGCGCAGCACCAGCAACGCCACCGGCAGAATGGTCACGGCGCAGAAGCCGCCAAAGGCCAGCATGGTGGCCTGCCAGCCCCAGGCGGCAATGCCGCGTTCCAGCAGCGCCGGCCACAACACCGCGGCCACATATTGGCCCGAGGACACCAGCGCCAGCGCGCTGCCCCGCCGGCGGTCGAACCACAGCGAGACATAGGTGATCAGCGGCGCGAACAACGCCCCGGTGCCGAACACGCCCACCAGCACGCCATAGCCCAGCAGCAACTGCCATTCCTGCCCGCCAGCGGCCAGCGCCATGCCCAGCGCCACGCAGACCGCGCCAATGCACACCACCCGGCGCATGCCCAGCCGTGGCACCAGCAACCCCATGAGGATGCCGCCCGCGCCGGAGCCGACATAGGCCAGCGAGGAGGCCAGCGCCGGCACCGCCCGCGCGCTGCCCAGGTCCTCGGCAATCAGCCGCAGCCCCACCACCGCCACCAGCGGCGCGCCATAGGCAATGGAAAGGATGGCAACGGCCGCAATGGCGGCCACCCAGGAAGCCCGGGTCTCAATGCTGTCGCCAATCGGCACGGATATTCCCTCCTGCGGCCGGGGTGGCCGGGCCAGGAAGAACTAAACCGCCAGTGCGGTGGCCGGGCAATCCAGAATGCTCACCACGGCATCCTCGGCCGAGGCAATGGCCCCTTCAATCCAGGCCTTGGCGGTGGAGCAATGCTCCCCGGCCAGGATCAGCCCGCCGCATTGCCAGGCCTGCGCCTCGGTCTGCCGGTAGCCGGGCCGGGGCGGTGCATGGTCGCGCACCATCTCGCGCATATCGGGCGCCCAGTCGGTGCTGCAGGCCGAAAGCGTCCAGCGATGCGCCGACCAGTCGATCGACATGCTGTCCAGCACCATGCCGGGCCGGGCCAGGCCCGGGTGCAGCCGGGCGGCTTCATGGCGCACCACCTCAACCCGCTCGGCCGGCGGCATGGCCGCTATGGCCTGGCTGTCGGCGCCAATGCAGTAGCTTGCCAGCAGCACACCCTCGGGGCCGGGGAAGTCCTGGTTGTGCGGATAGTACATCTGCCGCAGCAGCCGGTCCGAGAACGAGGCGCCGCCATGCACGCCATCGGCTTCCCAGGGGCGTTCAGCGCAGAACAGCAGCACCTTGGTGGCATTGGCGTAGTTCATGCCGGCAATGCGCGCCTGGGTCAGCCGGTCCAGCCCGGTCAACGCCATCCGCCGCAGCACCGGTAGCGGAATGGTGCACACCACATGGTGCGCCGAATAGGTTTCCTGCTGGCCATGCCGGCGCACCGTCACCGTGGCGCCATCGGGCCGGGTGGCAATGCCGGTTACTTCGCTGTGCAGCCGAATCTCGCAGCCGCAGCGCGCCGCCAGCGCCTCGGTCAACTGGTCGGTACCGCCGGCCAGCTGGTACAGTGGCTCGGCCGCCTTCAGCAGAATATCGCTCAGGAACAAATGGAAGGCCTGGTTGATCCGCCCTTCCACTGCCCGCAGCCCGGCCAGGATGGCGGCAGGGTCGGCGAAGTCGGCTTCAGGCCCCGCAGCCACCAAATGCCGCCGCACCGCAGCTAGAAACTCGGCGCCCATTTGCGGAAAGGCCAGGTCGCGCACCTCGCGCGGGGCCATCACGCTCACCAGCAGCGCCAGCCGGCGCAGGAACTGCGCGGCAGCCGGCGGCAGCCCCTCGGCCAGCGGCCATTCCGCCAACTGCAATTCGGCCGGCAGGTCGCCAAAGGCAAAGCGCTGGCCGGCGCAGTCGATCAGCCCGCCCTGGCCCTGGAAAATGCTCAGGAAGGGTCGCAGCTTCGGCGTCAGCCCCAGTTCATGTACCAGGTCAAATACCCGGTGGTGGCTGGCCGGCAGCCGCATGGCGCCAAGCTCGCCATGGTATTCCCGGCCCTGATGCGTGAAGCGATGCGTCCAGATCCGCCCGCCCACCCGGCCGCTGGCTTCCAGCACCAGCACATCATGCCCGGCGGCGCGCAGCCGCATGGCCGCCAGCAGCCCGGCCACGCCAGCGCCCAGCACCAGCACCTTGCCGGTTCCGGTCTCTGGGGGGGTAGGCTCAGCGGCAGGCGTCAGCGCGTCGATGGTGCGGCCTCTGAATGACAATGAGTTCATCCATTTAACGCTACGCCATTTCCGGCCGGGGCCAAGACCTTTGCAGGGGCCGGTCAGATCACGGATTAGTGAGGTTGCGCCTGGGTTTAACGAAGATCTTCAGATGTGAACATAACTTATTAGAAATAATCATAAAGCCTAAAATAGCCCTTCAGCGGCGCCTCGCCGGCTACCCCCGCCCCAGCATCTGGCGTGCCGTGGTGGCCAACACGTCGGCGCGCTCGTTCATCGGGTTGCCGCTATGGCCCTTCACCCACTGCCAATCCACCTGATGCGGCTTGGCGGCGGCCAGCAGGCGCTGCCACAGCTCCATATTTGCCACCGGGTCCTTGGCGGCATTCTTCCAGTTGTTGCGCACCCAGCCATTGATCCAGCGGCTGATGCCGTTGCGCACGTATTCACTGTCGGTATGCAGCACCACGGTGCAGGGGCGCTTCAGGGCTTCCAGCGCGCTGATCGCGGCCATCAGCTCCATGCGGTTGTTGGTGGTGGTGGCATCATGGCCGGAAAGTTCCTTCACCACCTCGCCATAGCGCAGAATGGCGCCCCAGCCGCCCGGCCCCGGGTTGGGCTTGCAGCCGCCATCGGTCCAGATCTCAACATCCACGGTCATCTCAGCAGCCCAGCGCGCCGGGGCCTTCGGCCCGGGCGAAAAACCGCAGCTTGCGCAGGTATTCCAGCGGGTCCTTCCGCGTTACCAGCGCGCCGGCCGGGGTGCTGGTCCAGTCATACAGCCGGGTCAGCAAAAACCGCAGCGCCGCGCCACGGCACAGCACCGGCAGGGCGGCGCGCTCGGCCTGGCTCAGTGGCCGCCGCGCCTGATAGGCCGCCAGCAGCGCCCGTGCCTTGGTGACGTTGAAGCTGTGGTCGCTCTCGAAGCACCAGGCGTTCAGGCACACTGCCACGTCATAGGCCAGCAGGTCGGTGCAGGCGAAGTAGAAGTCGATAACGCCGGAAACCCGCGGCTGCCCCGCCGCATCATCCAGGAAAAACACGTTGTCGGGGAACAGGTCGGCATGGATCTGCCCTTGCGGCAGGCTGCCCGCCGCCGGCCAGGCCGCCAGAATCGCCGCCAACTCGGCATCCAGCTCGGCAATCAGCCCCGGCTGCACGGTATCGCCTTCGGCCCGGCAGGCCTGCAACAGCGGCGCCCAGCCCTGCGGCCCCAGCGCATTGGGGCGGCGGCCGGCAAAGTCCTGGCCGGCGGCGTGCAGCTGCGCCAGCGCATCGCCCAGCGGAGCGCAATGCTGCGGCCGCACCCGGCGCGGCCAAACCCCGGGCAAAAACGTGCAAATGGCGCCCGGCCGCCCGGCCAGCTGCCGCAGCGCCTGGCCATCATGCGCCGGCACCGGCTGCGGGCAAGCCAGCCCCTGGCCGGCCAAATGCTGCATCAGGCCAAGGAAATAGGGCAGGTCGCCCGGGTCCACCCGCTTTTCGTACAGCGTCAGAATGTATTCACCCTGGGTGGTCTTCAGCGCGAAGTTGGAATTCTCCACGCCCTCGGCAATACCCCTGAAGGCGACCAACTCGCCCAAGGGGTAGTCCGCCAGGAAGGCCCGCAGGGCTTCATCGGAAACTTCGGTGTAAACGGCCATCGCGGTTCCGATAGCGCCTGATCGCCTGAGACGGAAGCGTCGAAAGGCGTGAATCAGCCGCTCAGCGACAAAGCTGGGGCATGCAGTGCAATGCGGGGCGCGCCACCGCGCCCCACCGGAAGCAGACCTCAGGCGTTCAGCGCCGCCGGCAGCTTGAAGGTAATGCGCTCCTCAGCCACCACCACCTCCTCCATCACCAGCTCATAGCGCTCGCGCAGCCGGGCCAGCACTTCCTCCACCAGCACCTCGGGCGCGCTGGCGCCGGCGGTCACGCCAATGGTGGAAACGCCTTCCACAATGGCCATGTCCAGGTCGCGGCCGCGTTGCACCATCACCGCCTTGGCGCAGCCGGCGCGCTCGGCCACTTCCACGAGGCGCAGGCTGTTGGAGGAATTCGGTGCCCCGACCACAATCATCAACGAGGCGCGGGGCGCAATCGCCTTCACCGCCGCCTGGCGGTTGGTGGTGGCGTAGCAAATATCCTCCTTCGCCGGCATGGCGATGGTGGGGAAGCGTTCCTGCAGCGCCGCCACAATGCCGGCGGTATCATCCACCGAAAGCGTGGTCTGGGTGATGAAGGCCAGCGGCCGGCCCTCGGGCACCGGCACGGTGCGGGCCTGCTCCTCGTCCTCCACCAGGGTCACGGCGCCTTCCGGCAACTGGCCCATGGTGCCCACCACTTCCGGGTGGCCGGCATGGCCAATCAGCAGAATATGGCGCTTGCGGGCAAAATGATGCTCGGCCTCGCGGTGCACCTTGGAGACCAGCGGGCAGGTGGCATCCAGATAGAACAGGTTGCGGCGGGTTGCCTCGTCCGGCACCGACTTCGGCACGCCATGGGCCGAGAACACCACCGGGGCGTCGTCCGGCACCTCGTCCAATTCCTCAACGAAGATGGCGCCCTGCTTTTCCAGCGCCTGAACAACGTAACGGTTGTGCACAATCTCCTGCCGCACATAAACCGGTGCGCCGTAGCGGCGGATCGCCTCCTCGACGATTTTGATGGCGCGGTCCACCCCGGCGCAAAACCCCCGGGGGCCGGCGAGCAGGACATTCAGGCTGGGCTTGTCGGTCATTGCGTCTCGGTGCTCGCAGGCTGCGGGTTGCCGTGCTAACGGGCCGGCGGCCAAAGTGGAAGGCCTGGTGGCCAATGGCACAGTAGCGCATTTCCCCCTGTGGCGGAATCGCCCGCTGGGGCAAAAGCACTCGCCAGGGCAGAAGCCAGGGCAAAATCGGCGCCGTCACGGTGTTCGGCCGGAACGGCTTAGGGGGTAGATGGTGATGCGGTTGCACATTGCAGGGGTACTGGGCGCCTTGGCGCTGTTGGCTGGGTGTGGAGCCGACACGACCCGCTACCCCATTGCCTGCCCCAGGCCGGCCATTCTGGCCGAGGGCGCCGACCTGACCCGCTACCGCGAGGGCGCCGTGCCCGACGTGACCAGCGTGGAAACTGATGCCCGGCTGGCGCGGGTGCAGGGCGGCTGCGGTCGTGGCCGCAACGCCATCGAATTGCGCCTGGCGGTTGGCATCGTGACCGACCGTGGCCCGGCCAGCCGCGCCCGCACGGTGGACCTGCCCTGGTTCGTCGCGGTGGTGGACAACCGCACCCAGCGCATGCTGTCCAAGCAGAACTACGTGGAGCGGGTGGGCTTCAACCCCAATGAAACCCGCACCACCATCCTGAGCCAGGAGGTGGATGTGACGCTGCCGGTCGGCAATGGCATCCGGGCGCAGGACTATACCATCTACGTCAGCTTCCAGCTCTCGGACGAGCAATTGGCCATCAATCGCCGTCGCGGCCTGCGCTGAGGTTGCGCCCGGCGGCGTGGCCGGGCTAAACCGAATCATATCCTGCTGATCCCGTGCGGGAGAGAGGGGTGGGGCCTGCCAAGGCCGTCCATCCTCGCCGAAGGCGCAACCGGCCCCCGGAAACGCTCAGGCAAAAGGGCCGCATGGGGAAGGGGCCTCTGGAAAGCCCGGCAATTGTTGCGCCGGCACCGACGGAGTAACGCCGCCCGCCTGCCGGGGGCCGAATCTCTCAGGTATTTCCGACAGAGGGGGGCCACGAACGTCAACCGCCGCAAACGCGGCTGGGGGAACCGTGGCCGACTCCGCCTTACCGCTTCTGGAAACGCCCTTGGGCGCGCTGCACCGTGAACTCGGGGGGCGCATGGTGCCCTTCGCCGGCTATGCCATGCCGGTGCAATATCCGCTGGGCATCCTGGGGGAGCACCTGCACTGCCGCGCCAGCGCCGGGCTGTTCGATGTCTCCCACATGGGCCAGGCGGAATTGGTCGGCGAAAACGCCGCCGCCGCGCTGGAAGCGCTGACCCCGGCCGATGTGCTGGGACTGAAGCCGATGCGCCAGCGCTACGCCCTGTTGACCATCGAATCCGGCGGCATCTTTGATGATTTCATGGTGGCCAATTTCGGCAACCGCCTGTTCCTGGTGGTGAATGCCAGCCGCAAGGCGGAGGATTTCGCCCGCATCGAGGCCGCGCTACCTGCCGGCGTTAAGCTGAACCGTCTGCCGGACCGCGCCCTGCTGGCGCTGCAAGGCCCCGGCGCGGCAGCGGCCATCGCCCCGCTGGCCCCCGCCCTGGCGACCATGAAGTTCATGGACGTGGCCGAAATCGCCATTGCCGGCGTGCCATGCTTCGTTTCCCGCAGCGGCTATACCGGCGAGGATGGCTACGAGATCAGCGTGCCGGCCGAGCAGGCGGAAGCCTTCGCCAAGACCCTGCTTTCCCTGCCCGGCGTGGCCCCGGTTGGCCTCGGCGCCCGGGATTCGCTGCGGCTGGAGGCCGGACTCTGCCTCTACGGCAATGATATCGACGAAACCACCAGCCCGGTGGAAGCCGCCCTGGTCTGGAGCATCGGCAAGCGCCGCCGCATGGAATGGAATTTCCCCGGCGCCGAGCGGGTGCGGGAAGAACTGGCCAATGGCGCCAGGCGCCTGCGCGTCGGCATTCGCCCCGAAGGCCGCCAGCCCGCCCGCGGCCACACCGCCGTGCATGCCCCGGGCGGCGCCCAGGTGGGTGAAATCACCTCGGGCGGCTTCGGCCCCTCGCTGAACGCCCCCATGGCCATGGGCTACCTGGCCCCTGAATTCGCCACCGACAACACCTCGCTGGAACTCATGGTGCGGGGCAAGCCATTGGCTGCCCGGGTTGCCGCCATGCCCTTCATTCCCAACCGCTACGCGCGCTGAACACAGGACAACGACAATGGCCGAGCTGAAATTCTCCAAGGACCATGAATGGGTGCGGCTGGAGGGTGATGTCGCCACCATCGGCATTACCGACCATGCCCAGCAGGCGCTGGGCGACGTGGTCTTCGTGGAACTGCCGGAACTGGGCCGCCAGGTGGCCGCCGGTGAAGCCTGCGCCGTGGTGGAAAGCGTGAAGGCCGCCAGCGATGTCTATGCGCCGCTGACCGGCCGCGTGGTGGAGGTGAACGCCGCCCTGGGTGACAACCCCGGCACCATCAACTCCGACCCCTCGGGCGAGGGCTGGTTCTTCAAGCTGGAAGTTGCCGATCTGGCCGAGCTTGGCGCGCTGATGGACGAGGACGCCTATGCCCGCTTCGTGGATGAGCACGCATGAGCGCGCTTGACCGGCTGACGGCGCTGGAGGAGCGGGACGAGTTCGCCCGCCGGCATATCGGCCCCAGCCAGGCCGAGATTGCCGAAATGCTGACCGTGGTGGGCGCCGAGAGCCTGGAGGCGCTGGCCGACCGCACCGTGCCCGCCGCCATTCGCGGCATGGCGCTGGAGGCCCTGCCGCCCCCAGCGGCCGAGGCCGAGGCCCTGGCCGAACTGGCCGGGCTGGCCGCGCGCAACCGCGCCGACATCAAATCCCTGATCGGGCTGGGCTACCACGGCACCCACACGCCGCCGGTTATTCTGCGCAACGTGCTGGAAAACCCCGGTTGGTACACCGCCTATACGCCCTACCAGGCCGAGATTGCCCAGGGCCGCCTGGAAGCGCTGGTGAACTTCCAGACCCTGGTGGTGGAACTCACCGGCATGGCCGTGGCCAATGCCAGCCTGCTGGACGAAGCCACCGCCGCCGCCGAGGCCGTGACCCTGGCGCACAGCGCCCACAAGGGCAAAAGCGACACATTGCTGGTCGCCGCCGACCTGCACCCGCAGACGCTCGCCGTGGTGCGCGTGCGCGCCGAGCCGGTGGGCATCACCGTGGTGGTCGCCGCGCCGGCCGAGCTTGCTGCCCAGGCCGCCGCGCTGAAGCCGTTCGCCGTGCTTTGGAAC
>CANFIE010000038.1 GCA_947446625.1 Acetobacteraceae bacterium
CGAACAACCGCAGCATGGCCGCCGCCGAAAGCGCCGCCGCCATGGCCGCCAGCGCCCCGGCCGCCGTGGCCAGGACCTGGAAGCCGATATCGCCCACGCGCCAGCCGGCCAGTAGCGCCTGCAGCAGCAGCCATTCACTGGCAAAGCCCGAAAGTGGCGGTAGCGCTGCCGCCGCTGCCATGCCCACCAGGGCGCAGCCGGCGGTAACCGGCATGGCGTGGATCAGCCCGCCGAGGCGGTCTATCCGCCGGCTGCCGGCCCGATGCAGCACCGAGCCAGCGACCAGGAACAGCAGCGTTTTGAACACGCCATGGTTCAGCGCATGCAGCAGCGCGGCGCTGGCCGCCAGCATGGCCAGGGGGCCAAGGTCAGCACCGCGGAAGGCCAGGGCCAGCCCCAGGCCGATGGTGATCAGGCCGATATTCTCAATGCTGCTGCAGGCCAGCACCAGCTTCACATCGCCTTCCAGATTGGCTCGCAGCGCCCCAAGCACCGCCGAGCCTGCACCCACCACCAGCAGCGGCACGCCCCACCACATGGGCTGGGCTGGGCCGCACAAATCCAGCAGCAGCCGGGCCAGCACGTAGATGGCCACCTTGGCCATGGCGCCCGACATAAGCGCCGTTACATGCGTCGGCGCCGCCGGATAGGCCCATTGCAGCCAGGAGTTCAGCGGCGCCAGCCCGGCCTTGCTGCCGGCACCCAGCAGCCCCAGCAGCAGCACCCCGCCGGCCAGCCAGCCGCTGGGCGGCGCGGCGCGCAGGCTGGCAAAGCTGAACCCGCCGGCATGCCCGGCCAGCAGCCCAAAGGCCGGCACCAGGCAGGCGGCCGAAAGCGAGGCCATCATCAGGTACAACCGCGCGGCGCGGCGGTTTTCCGGCTGCTGATGGTCCGCCGCCAGCAGCGCCCAGCTGGCCAGGGACATCACCTCAAAGCCGAACAGCAGCGAAAACACATCGGCCGCCACCAGGGCCAGCGCCATGCCGGCCAGGAACAGCGGAAAGGGCGGCAGTGCCCCCGGCGGGCCAGCCGGATGCGCCATGGCATAAAATGAAGCTGAGCCACCGGTGAGCCCGAGCAGCAACAGGAACCAGGCAGAGAGACCATCGAGCGCTATCAGCGCCGGCCCCCAGGGCGGGCCAATGGGCAAGGCCATGGGAGCAGAAGGGGGAGCCAGCAGTGCCAAGGCGCCCAGCAGCGTGAAGACGATGCAGGCGCCCAGGCAGCCGGCATGCACCAGCAGGGGGCCATGTTGCCGCCGCGCCAGGGGCACCGCCGCCGCCGCAAGCAGCAGCAGCACGGCCAGGGTAAGGGCAAGCAGCGTCAGCATGGCATGCGTTGGGTGAGGGTCACGCCGGTACTCTAGCGCCCTGAATACGGCACTGCGAAGGGGCGCCGACCCTGCCGACCCATGGCAAGCCCGCCACAGCCACCCATGCATGGGCCGGATGGCTGCAACATTCACTTAACATGGCAGCCCCGCGCGGCTAGGAACGAGGGATGCTTGGCCCGCTTGGCTGGGGCTGCGCCGACATGCCGGGAGATTGCGCGTTGGATTGTTGCTGTTTTTTTGCCAGTGGAACCCAGGGTGGCGCTACACCATTGGCCGCGTTGGCAAAGGGCAGTCACCAACCCGGCGCCAACCAGTGTGGCGCACCTCGACTGTGGCAGGGGCTAGACCAGAGTGGGCGGCCCGGCTTCAATAGGGCGGGTGGAAATAACTGCGATAATTTCGCCCGTTTCATGTACGCGCAGCAATAGCGCCGGTTACAATAACGCGTGGCGCTGGTGGGGGGGTAACCTCGCGGCGACCTTCTGGGAGGTGGCGTATGGATGGACTTCTCGTCTTCAGCCGGATTGTTGACAAGCTGAACGGCTATGTCAGCAAGTTGGCTGACCTTGCCGTAGTGGCAGCCTGCTTCATCTCGGCGGGCAATGCCTTCATCCGGTATGGCGTCTCATACTCCTCCAACGCCTGGCTGGAAGTGCAGTGGTACCTGTTTGCCGCCACCTTCATGCTGGGTGCCAGCTACACCCTGTTCCGCAACGAACATGTCCGGGTTGACCTGCTGTACGGCAACATGGGCGAGCGGACCCGGCTCTGGGTGGACGTGTTCGGTTTCATCTTCTTCATGCTGCCAGCCACCATCCTGCTGACCTACATGACCTTCCCATTCTTCTGGGACAGCTTCATCCGGCATGAGGATTCGGCTAATGCCGGTGGGCTGATTCGCTGGCCGGTCAAGCTGTTGATGCCGCTTGGCTTCTTCCTGCTGTCCCTGCAGGGCTTCTCCGAACTCATCAAGCGCGTGGCGCTGCTGCGAGGCATGAAGCCGGATATTGAGGTGGTGGTGGAATACCACCGCCCCGAACAATAACCGCGCCCCTCGGCCCCGTCTTCAACTCGCAACGGCAGGAAACGCAAATAAAATGCTGAGCATGTTGACCCTGGACATCATGCCACCGCTTATGTTCGGTGGGCTTGTGGTGTTCCTGCTGATCGGTTTTCCGGTCACCTTCTCATTGGCGGCCACCGGGCTGTTCTTTGGCTTCCTGTCCATTGAACTGGGCTTCTTCACCGAAGCCTATCTGGGCAACCTGCCGCTGCGCATCTTTGGCATCATGGCCAATGAGTTGCTGCTCTCCATTCCCTTCTTCACCCTGATGGGCGCCATCCTGGAACGCTGCGGCCTGGCAGAGGATTTGCTGGAAGGCACCGGGCAGTTGTTCGGCAAGGTGCCGGGTGGCCTGGCCTATGCCGTCATTCTGGTGGGCGCGGTGCTGGGTGCCATCACCGGCACGGTGGCCGCCTCGGTCATCGCCATGGGCATGATCAGCCTGCCCATCATGATGCGCTACGGCTATGACATGCGGATCGCCACAGGCGTCATTGCGGCGTCGGGCACCATTACCCAGGTCATCCCGCCCTCCCTCGTGCTGATCGTGCTGGGTGACCAGCTGGGTAAGAGCGTGGGCGACATGTACGCCGGCGCCATCGGCCCCAGCATCCTGCAGGTGCTGCTCTTCGTGCTGTTCATCGCGGGCGTGTCCATCTTCCAACCGCACAAGGTGCCGCCGCTGCCGGATGAAGCGCTGACCCAGCGCGGCTGGCCGCTGATCTGGCGCGTGCTGAAGGGCATGGTGCCCTCGGTTGTGCTGATCTTCCTGGTGCTGGGCACCATCTTCATGGGCCTCGCCACGCCAACCGAAGCCGGCGCCATGGGCGCGGTGGGTGCGGTTGGTCTGGCCATGATCAATGGCCGCTTTACGCTGGACCTGATGCGTCAGGCCACCGAGAGCACCATGCGCATCACCGCCATGGTCATCTTCATCCTGGTCGGCTCCACCGTGTTCAGCTTGGTGTTCCAGGGCGTGGATGGCTCGCTCTGGATCGAGCACCTGCTGTCGCACCTGCCCGGTGGCCAGGCCGGCTTCCTCATTTTCGTCAATATCTTCATCTTCTTCCTGGCGTTCTTCCTCGACTTCTTCGAGATCGCCTTCATCGTGGTGCCGCTGCTGGCGCCGGTGGCGGCCAAGCTGGGCATCGACCTAGTCTGGTTTGGCGTGCTGCTCTGCGTGAACATGCAGACCAGCTTCATGCACCCGCCCTTCGGCTTTGCGCTGTTCTACCTGCGCGGCATTGCGCCCAAGGAAGTGAAGAGCAGCGACATCTACTGGGGGGCCATCCCCTGGGTGGTGCTGCAACTCATCCTGGTGGCCATCGTCATCTTCTGGCCCGAGAGCGTGACCTACTGGCTCGACAAGGGCACCGGGGTCGACCCCTCCACCGTCCGCATCGAGGTGCCGATGCAGGACATGCCGGATGACGACTCACCGCCGGTCTTCCGGTAGCAGCAAGCAAAAGCCCCGCCGCGCAGCAACGCGGCGGGGTTTTTCGTTCTACTCGGCCCGAATGCCGAGTTGCTGGATGGCCGGGCCGAACAGCGCCCGTTCCCGCCGCAGCAGGGCGGTGAAGGCGGCTGGACCCTCGGGGGCGATATCCACGCCGATGGCGGCGAAGCGTTCCCGGTTTTCAGGCATCACCAGCCCGGCCATGGTTTCCACCCGCAGTTTTTCGATGATGGCGGGCGGGGTGGCAGCCGGCACCATCAGCCCGTTCCAGCCACCAATATCGTAGCCGGGCACGTCGGCGGCCTCGGCCAGCGGCGGCAGGCCGGGCAGCAGCGGGCTGGGCCTGGCGGTGGTAATGCCCAGGACCCGCAGCGCGCCCTGGCGCACCAGCGCCCCGGCGGCGGCCTGGGTCTCAATGGCATAGTCCACCTGCCCACCCAGAAAGGCTGCCAGTGCCGGCCCGCTGCCCTGGTAGGGCACGTGCAGCGCATCCAGCCCGGCGCGGGCGTTGAACACCGCGGTCAGCAAATGCTGCGCCCCGCCAATGCCCGAGGAGGCATAGGTGTACTTGCCCGGGTGCCGCTTCACCTCGGCCACGAAGGCCCGCGCATCCGCCGCCGGGAAGTTCGGCTTTACCAGCAACAAATAGGGCGAGATGCCGAAATAGCAGACCGGCGCGAATTCCTTCTCCACGTCGTACGGCGTGCGCTGCACCAGCGGGCTGAAGGTGATGGGTCCGATCGAAGCCGCCAGCAGGGTGTGGCCGTCAGGCGGCGCCTTGGCCACGAAGTCGGTGCCGATCTGCCCGCCCGCGCCGGGCTTGTTTTCCGGCACCACATTCTGGCCCAGCCGCTGGCTGAGGAACTGCGCCACCAGTCGACCCTGGAAATCCGTGCTTTGCCCTGGCGGCCAGGGAATGACCATGCGCAGCGGCCGGCTTGGCCAGGGCGCGGGCTGGGCCGCCGCTGCACTCGGCAGCAGCGGTAAAAGCCCCAAACCCAGGGCATGACGACGTTGCATTCTAGCCTCCCAACGCGTTGTTTCCTCCATCCTGCCGCATTGTTTGCGGCCGGGCCAGAGAATGGCGCGGGGTGGGTCGGCTCAGTTGCCGCGGTAGTAAAGCGTCACGGTATGGGTGGCCTCGGCAAACATCAGCCAGCGTTCCAGCAGCATGCCCGCCACCGCCAGCAGCAGCCCCAGCACCAGGGGCAGCGCCGCCACCATGGGGCTGGCCGCGCCGAGCGAGAGCGCCGCCAGCCCGGCAGGAGCCAGCAGCCCACCCCACAGCGTCAGCGCCCGCAGCTTGTTGGCGTGCTTGCGCGCCACGCGGAAACCCATTTCCCGCATCAGGTAGTTGCTTTGGGTATGCGGCGGGTCCAGCGGCTTGGTCGCGCCAATCCGCCCAAGCCCCGTGGCGCTTTCCAGCGTGGCCAGCGGCCGGGCGGTATCAATGCTGCGCCAGTATTGCCACTTCAGCCCGGCGGCCAGCGCGCCGAATATCAGAACCTGCAAGGCCGGCATGCCGGAATCGCCGCCCAACAAGGCCAGCAGCGGTGCCAGCAGCGCCGCGCCGCTGAATAGCGCCAGTACCACATAGCCGGCCGGCACCAGTGGATGAGACCATTCCTTGATCGGCTTAAGCGAGGCATAGATCATGCTGGTGCAATACACCGTGGCTAGCGCGCAGACCGCGCCCATCACACCCAGCGCCACCGCCAGCGGGTAGGCGCCGGCATATACCGCCGCCGCCGCCCCCAGCACCGGCAGATAGGTCAGCACTGCCGCCACACCCTCACGCGAGAGCCAGGAGGAGCGCCATTGCGACAGCGCCCGCCAGGCGCGCTCGGCATGGCCCAGATGCAGCAGCGAGGAGCAAAGCCCCGCCGTTACCAGCGCCAGGGCCAACCCCTGGGCCAGCAGCAAGCCGCCCACCGTAATGCGCAACAGCCCGGTACCGGCAAGCAGCCCCAGCCACACCAGCAACCCGTACCCCGCGCCCGAGGCCACGGTGAAGAAGACAATCGAACCAGCCGGCTTCATCGCGTCAGCACCTTGTCCATCCAGCGCAGCAGGCCGGATTTGATATCCATCGGCGTCGGCGCATCCTCCACCGGCTTGCCCTGTTCCGGCACCACATGGGCGCGCGGCGGCAGGTAGCGATTCACCGGCTGGTAGTCGAGTTCGGGCATCAGCGCGTAGCCGTCCCGTGCCGCCACCAGCTTGCTCACATCGCTTTCGGGGTCGCCCAGGTCGCCGAAGTGGCGGGCGCCGGTCGGGCAGGTCACCACGCAGGCCGGCTTGCGCTGCGCCTCGGGGATGTTCTCGTTGTAAATCCGGTCAACGCAGAGGGTGCATTTCTTCATCACCCCCGCGTCTTCATCGAACTCGCGCGCGCCATAAGCGCAGGACCAGGCGCAAAGCTGGCAGCCGATGCACTTGTCGGCATCCACCAGCACAATGCCGTCCTCGGCCCGCTTGTAGCTGGCGCCGGTGGGGCACACGGTCACACAGGCGGCGTTGTCGCAATGCAGGCAACTGCGCGGGAAGTGCACGGTCTTGCCGGCGGCACCCACCCCGGCCTCAAAGGAATGCACCCGGTTGAACCACACGCCCTCGGCCCCGGCCGAATAGGCGTTGAAGTCCGGCAGCGGCGCCGACATGCCGCTGGTATTCCATTCCTTGCAGTTGGTGGCGCAGGCTTGGCAACCTACGCAGGTGTCCAGGTCAATCACCAGGCCCAGCTTCTTCTGGCCTGGTTGGCTGGCGGGCAGACAGGTCATGGCTTCACTCCCACCGTGTAGCGCAGCATGTCGGGCGCAGGGGGCATGTTGTCAGGGGGCGTCAGCGTGGCCCATTGGGGCTCGGTGATCGGTACTTCATCGGCGGCGCATTTCTCCACCGCCACGCGCAAATCGTACCAGGCCGCCTGCCCGGTCACCGGGTCGGCGTTGGCGCTACGAAACCCTTCCTGCGCCGGCAGCCATTCGCTGATGACGTGGTTGAGCAGGAAGCCCTTGGTGGCCTCGGGGCTGTCCGGCGTCAGCATCCAGGCGCCGGCGCGCTTGCCAATGGCGTTCCAGGTCCACACCGTATCCGGGTTCACGCCTTCCATCAGCTTCACCTGACACTTCAGCTTGCCGTTGCGGCTGGTGACCCAGACCCAGTCATCATCCACCAGCCCCTGCGCTTCACCGCGTTCGCGCGCCAGGTACAGCTTGTTGCTGCCGGTGATCTGCCGCAGCCAGGCGTTCATCGAACCCCAGCTGTGGTACATGTGCATCGGCCGCTGGGTGATGGCGCTGAGCGGAAAGCCCGAAACATCGTGCATCTGCTGTTCCAGCGGCGTGTACCAAATCGGCAGCGGGTCGCAGTAGCGCTCCACCCGGGCGCGCAGATGTTCCGGCGGCTGCTTCGCCCCATGGCCCTGCGCCGCCAGCCGGAATTTCTGCAACGGCTCGGACCAGATCTGCATGACAATCTGGTTCTCGTTCGGGATCAGCCCCATCGCCTTGCTGTCCTTCAAATACGCCGCATTGGCGTGCTTGAAGTAGCTCTGCTCGGGCGGCAGCTCATGCCGCCAGAAGCAGCCATTTTCCACATAGCGCTGCAACTGGTCGGGGTTGGGCTCGCCCACGCCCTTCTTGTCGCCATTCGGCCCACGGAAGCCGGCCAGCGGCCCCACGCCCGGGGCGCGCTCATGATTGGCCAGGTAGTCCGGGTAGTCCTTGAAGCGCGGCGAGCCATCTTCCTTGGTGAAGGCCGGCAGCCCCAACCGGGCGCCCAGCTCAATCAGCACGGTCTGGAAGGCGCGCACATCGCGGTCTGGCTGCACCACAGGCTGGCGAATGCTGTCGGCCGGGCCATGGCTGGAGCCGATGGGGCGATCCAGAATGCTGATCGCGTCCCAGCGTTCAAGGAAGGTAGTGTCGGGCAGAATCAGGTCGGCATAAGGCACGGTCTCGGAGAAATAGGCGTCCGAGTAGATGACGTGCGGAATGCGGTACTCACCATTCTCCCTCTTCTCGGTGAGGATGCGGATCACCTCGCCCGGGTTCATCGCGCTGTTCCAGGCCATGTTGGCCATGAACATGAACAGCGTGTCGATCGGGTAGGGGTCGTCAGCGCCGGCATTGGCGATGACGGTGTGCATCATACCGTGCAGGCCCAGCGGCGCTTCCCAGGAAAACGCCTTGTCGATGCGCAGCGGCGTGCCGGCATCATCCACCAGCAAATCATCCGGCCCCTGCGGGAAGGAAAGGATATTGCCCACCAGCGGCGTATTCGGCCGCGCCCCCTTGCCGGCCGGCGGCGGGCCCGGCGGAATGGGCCGCGGGAAGGGCGACTTGTAGCGCCAGGAACCCGGCGTATCCACCGCGCCCAGCAGCATCTGCACAATGTGCAGCGCCCGGCAGCTATGGAAGCCATTGCTGTGCGCGCTGATGCCACGCATGGCGTGGAAGGCGATGGGCCGGCCCACCATGGTGGCGTGGTGGCGGCCGTACACATCCACCCAAGGGCGGTCGAGTGTGATGGCCTGGTTGAAGGCCACATCGGCAATCTCGGCGGCAATGCGCCGAATGCGCGCGGCCGGGATGCCGCAGGTGGCGGCCACCGCCTCTGGCGCGTATTCCGGCGCCAAATAACGTTCCGCCATCAGTTGGAACACCGGTACCACCTTGCGGCCATCGGCCAGCAGGTAGTCGCCGGCCAGCACCGCGCTCAAATCCGGCGTGGCGGCGGCAATGGCGCCACGGGCGCGGTCCCAGGCCAACGGCTTGCCATCGGCATCGCGGGCGAACAGCCCATCATCCGCGCCACCGGGGTTGCGCACCACCAGCCAGGGCGCATTGGTGTAGCGGGCCAGGAACTCGGCATCCACCTGCTCGGTTCGCAGCAACTCATGCGCCAGCGCCAGGGCAAACAGGCCATCGGTCCCCGGGCGAATCCCCACCCATTCATCCGCCACCGCCGAATAGCCGGTGCGCACGGGGTTCACTGAAACAAACTTGGCGCCCCGTGCCTTCAGCTTGCCAATGCCGATCTTGATGGGGTTGCTGTCATGGTCCTCGGCCACGCCGAACATCAGCAGGTATTTGCACAGCTCCCAGTCTGGCTCGCCAAACTCCCAGAAGCTGCCGCCGATGGTGTAGAGCCCGCCGGCCGCCATGTTGACCGAGCAGAACCCGCCATGCGCGGCGAAATTCGGCGTGCCGAACTGCGCCGCCCAGAAGCCGGTCAGCGATTGCGACTGGTCGCGCCCGGTGAAGAAGGCCAGCTTGCGTGGGTCCTCGGCGCGCACCTTGCCCAGCCAGCCGGTGGCAATGTCCAGCGCCTCAGCCCAGCTGATCTCCTTGAACTCGCCGGCGCCACGCTCGCCCACGCGCAGCAACGGCGCGCGCAGCCGGGCCGGGGCATATTGCGTCATGATGCCGGCGCTGCCCTTGCCGCACAGCACGCCCTTGTTCACCGGGTGGTCCGGGTTGCCCTCAATGTAGCGAACCTGGCCATCCTTCAGGTGCACCTTGATGCCGCAGCGGCAGGCGCACATGTAGCATGTGGTGGTCTTCACCTCGTCGCCCAGCTTGGGCGAGTAATCAATCTGCGGTTCCGCGCCGGGCATTCAGGACCGTCCCCTTTTGTCAGCCCGATTAACGCATGGGGCGCAGGCCTGCGCAAAACGCCATGCTGGCGGATTCAACCCAATTCTGGACTGTGGAAATTTCCCCAGGTCAATCATCATCCAGCCCGGATTTTGCTGTTTTCCAGCGGAGAATCCGTCACGCACGCCCAGATCATTCTTGGCAATTCCACCGCGCCGCGAAGCCAGCTAGCATCGCGCAAACGGGAGAAACTCCATGCTGTCACGCCGCACCCTGCTCGGCGCCCTGGCGCTGCCTGCGCTGGCCCAGGCCCAGCCCGCCTGGCCGGAAAAACCCATGCGCTACCTGGTGGGTGGCGCCGCCGGTGGCGCTTCCGACATCTTCATGCGCATCCTGGAAACCCGGCTGCGAGAAAAGCTGGGCTTTGGCCTGTGGCTCGACAACAAGCCCGGCGCCGGCGGTCTGGTGGCCGCCGAACTGGCTGCCAAGGCCACGCCCGACAACCACACCTTCTTCGTCAACCACATTGCCAGCCACGGCATTGGCCCCACGCTGTATCGTGGCCGCCTGACCTTCGACCCGCTGCGCGACCTGCCGGGCGTGGCCAAGATCGCCGAGCTGCCCAATGTGCTGATCGTGAAGCCCGACCGTGGCATCAAGAACGTTCGCGAATTGGTGGCCTTCATCAAGGCCAACCCGCGTTTGGCCAATTTCTCCTCCGCTGGTTCCGGCACGTCCTCGCACCTTTCCGGCGTGCTGTTCGGGCAGCGCATGGGGGTGGAGGTGCAGCACGTGCCCTATCGCGGCACCGCGCCCAGCATGGCGGCGGTGATGAATGGCGAGGTGCTGTTCGCCATCGACAACGCCCCGGCCAGCCGCCAGCAGGTGCTGGCCGGCATGCTGAAGGCACTGGGCGTTTCCACCGGCAAGCGCGTGCCCTTCATGGCCGAGCTGCCGACGCTGATGGAAGAAGGCGTGCCGAATTTCGATGTGGCCAGCTGGTACGGCGTGGCCGCCCCGGCCAGCACCCCCCGGCCGGTCATTGAACGCCTGGGCCGCGAGATCGTGGAAGCGCTGCAGGACCCCGCCATCATGCAGAAAACCCGCGACTTCGGCGCCGAGCCCATGCCGCTGCTGCCGCGCGCCTATGATGCCTTCATGGCCGCCGAGGTGGCCAAGTGGCGCCCGGTGGTTGAGGCGGCGGGCACCACGGTTGATTAGCCGCCGCCACCTCGCCACGCTGCTGGCGGCTACCCCGGCCCGGGCGCAACCCGCCTGGCCGGACCGTCCCCTGCGGTTCATCGTCAGCGCCCAGGTCGGCGGTGTCTCGGATATCTTCGTGCGCATCCTGGAGCCCTTCCTGCGGGATGGGCTGGGCCAGGGCCTGTTCGTGGACCCGCGGCCGGGTGGTGGCGGGCTGATCGCGGCCGAGGCCGCCACCCGCGCCGCCGACAACCACAGCTTCACCGTCAACCACATCGCCAGCCACGGCATCGGCCCGTCCATCTATCGCAACCGGGCTGGGTTCGACCCATTGCGAGACATGCCGGGCGTGGTGCGCTTCGCCGCCATGCCCAATGTGCTCATCGTGCAGGCGGCCACCCCGGCGCACTCGCTGGCGGACCTCATCGGCTTCATCCGCGCCAATCCGCGCCGCGCCACCTTCTCCTCTGCCGGGGCGGGCACCTCCTCGCATCTCTCGGGCGTGCTGCTGGGCCAACGGCTGGGGCTGGAACTCACCCATGTGCCCTATCGCGGTACCGCGCCCAGCATGGCGGCGGTGCTGAATGGCGAGGTGCTGTTCAACATCGACAACGCCCCCGTCTCCAAGCCGCATGTCGAAGCGGGTGGCCTGCGGGCGCTGGGCGTTTCCACTGCCAGCCGCGCCGCCACCATGCCCGGCCTGCCCACGCTGATGGAGCAGGGCGTGCCGGAATTCGATGTCTCCTCCTGGTATGGCATCGCCGCCCCTGCCGCCACGCCGCGCCCCATTGTGCAGCGGCTGGCCGGGGTGGTGCTGGCGGCCATGACCCGGCCCGAGGTGACCGCCCGCTTCAACGCCATGGGTGCCGAGCCCTGGCCCCTGGAGACCGAGGCCTACAACGCCTTCATGCGCGCCGAGGTCGCCCGCTGGGCCCCGGTGGTTGCGGCTTCCGGCGCGGTGCTTGATTAATCACGGATGCTCCTGCTCCGCCGCCTGGTCTTCTTCACCCTCATGCTCGGCAGTGCCGCGCTGTTGCTGGCGCTGGCCTGGCAATGCCTGGCGCCGGGCGGCATCGGTGCGCTGCAATGGGCCATGCTGGCCTGCCTGGCCGTGGTGGCGCCCTGGAATGGCATCAGCCTGGCCAATGCCGTCATCGGCCTGTGGTTGCTGCTAGCCCACAAAGACCCACCCGCCGCCGTACTGCCGGCGCTGCGCCAGGTTCGCCCTGGCGTGCCGCAGCTGCGCACCGCCATTGCGCTTTGCATCCGCAACGAGGACATGGCCAGCGTGCTGCCGCCCCTGGCCCGGCTGCTGGACGGCCTGAACGCCACCGGCGCAGGCCCGTTCTTTTCGGTTTGGTTGCTATCCGACACGCAGGACGCCGCCCTGGCCAAGCGTGAGGCCCTGGCCATCGTCGCCTTCCGCGCCCGCCGGGCCGATGCCGCCCGCATCCACTACCGCCGCCGCACCGCGAATACCGGCTTCAAGGCCGGCAACATCATGGAGTTCCTGGACAACCACGCCACCGGCCATGAGCTGATGCTGACGCTGGATGCCGACAGTGAAATGTCGGCAGCCGCCGTGCTGCGCCTGGTGGGCTGCATGCAGGCCGACCCCGGGCTCGCCCTGATCCAGCATCTGGTGGTTGGCCGCCCGGTACGGGCCGCCTTTCCGCGGCTGTTCCAGTTTGGCATGCGCGCCGGCATGCGCGCCTGGGCCACCGGCCAGGCTTGGTGGCAGCAGGGCCAGGGCCCTTATTGGGGCCACAACGCCATCATTCGGGTGGAGCCTTTCCACCGCCATTGCCGGCTGGAACCCCTGCCCAATGGCCTGGCCATTCTGAGCCATGACCAGGTGGAGGCCGTGCGCCTGCACGCCGCTGGCTGGAAGGTGATGTGCCTGCCCGAAGAAGATGGCAGCCTGGAAGGCAACCCGCCTGCCCTGCCGGAATACCTGGCGCGGGACCGTCGCTGGGGCGCCGGCAACATGCAATACCTGCATCTACTGCGCCTGCCGGGCATGACGCTGATGGGCCGCTGGCAGTTGCTCCAGGCCATGCTGCTGTTCCTGGGCGCCCCAGCCTGGGTGGCGTTGCTGGCGCTCAGTGCCGCGCATGCCGTAAGCGGCGGCAGTGCGACCGCCGAGGCCGGCACGCTGCTGGCCTTACTGTTGTTCGGCTGGGCCAGCAATTATGCCTCCAAGCTGGCCGGCTATGCCCAGGTGCTGCTGCGCCCCGGCCTGGCCAGGGCCTATGGCGGCTGGCGCCGCTTCGCCGCCGGCGCCCTGGCCGAACTGGGCTTCACCGCGCTGTTTGAGCCGATTGCCCTGTTCAACAAGGCGCTGTTCCTGGCCGCGTTGCCCTTTGGCCTGAATATCGGCTGGGCGCCGCAAAATCGGGCGGAGCGCGGCGTTACCTGGGGCGCGGCGCTGCGCCAGCTTTGGCCCCATACCCTGGCCGGCCTGCTGCTGACGGGTGGCTTCGCCTGGGCCTCGGCCACCGCCTGGCTTTGGGCGTTGCCCTTTACGGCGGGGCTGGTGCTGGCGGTGCCGTTCTGCGTCCTCACCGCCTCGCCCTGGCTGGCGGCGGCCCTGGCAACCCCCGGCCTGGCCGCCACGCCCGAGGCTTTGCGCGATTAACCCTACCCTCTGCGATTCAACGCTGCCCCAACAGCGACTTCCGGTGTATTCCTGAAGCTGTTTGGCAAGATCGGGCCAGGGCCATGTCCAGTACTACCCAACGCACCATCGCCGGGGTCCGGCGCTTTGCCTCGCCGGCCATCATGGCCGCGCTCATGCGCCGCCTTTCCGAGCTTGCCGCGCTGGTCTGCGTGCTGGCCGGCTTTGCCCTGCTGCTGGCACTGCTGAGCTACGACCCGGCTGACCCCTCGGTTTCCACCGCCACCACCCGGGCGCCCACCAACCTGCTGGGCCATACCGGCGCCACGGTGGCAGACCTGTTGTTGCAGGGCTTTGGCTTTGCCGCCGCCATGCCGGCGCTGGCCCTGCTGGCCTGGGCGTTTCGGCTGGGTGCGCATCGCGGGTTGGGGCTGTTCCCGGCCCGGCTGGCCAGCCTGCTGGCCGGGCTGCCGGCCCTGGCCACCGCCCTGGTGCTGCTGCCGCTGCCGGGCAACCTGCCGGTGGCCGCCGGCCCAGGCGGCGCCATTGGCCCGCTGATCAAACAGTTCGTGGATCGTGGCGCTGAAACCCTGGCCGGCAATATCGGCATTGGGCTGGCCCATGCGCTGCTGGGACTGACCGCGCTCTGCCTGCTCATTGCCGCCTTCGGGCTTTCCCCGGCCGAGTGGCTGGGCCTGGGCCGCCTCACCGGGCGGGGCGCCGTGGGCGTGGCGCGGTTTGGTGGCGCCGGGCTGGCGCGTGGTGCCCAGGGCGCGGCGCAAGGCGCGGCGCGTGGCGTCTCTGAGGCGGCGGGTGGCTTCGGCAACTGGTTCAGCGGCCTGCGCGAACGCCGTGCCGCCCGGCGGATCGAGCCGGGCGCCGACCTGAGCAGCGTGCTGGGCGCGGCGGACCGTCGCGCCGCTGAGCCCCAGCAGCAGCCCAGCCCCCGTCGCCGCCAGACGCCCGCCGCTGAGGTGCCGTTCGACGTGGAGCCGGAAGCCGAAGCCCCGTCACCGCCGCGCAAGCCCACCCGCGTTGTGGAGCCGCCCCGCATGGGCAAGCGCGGCGACACCCGTCAGCCGGAACTGCCGCTGCCCGGCACCGGCCCCTTCCGCCTGCCGCCGCTGGACCTGCTGGCCGACCCGCCCGCCCGCCGCGCCGGCCGCCCCAGCGACGAAGCGCTGCAAGCCAATGCCCGCCTGCTGGAGCAGGTGCTGGAGGATTACGGCGTGCGCGGCCAGATCGGCGAGGTGCGCCCCGGCCCGGTGGTGACACTGTACGAATTGGAACCCGCCCCCGGCACCCGCAGCAGCCGGGTGATTGGCCTGGCCGATGACATTGCCCGCAGCATGTCGGTGCGCGCCGTGCGTATTGCCACCGTGCCTGGCCGCAATGTCATCGGTATCGAATTGCCCAACAGCAACCGCGAAACCGTCTTCCTGTCGGAGATGTTCAGCAGCGAGGACTGGCTGAAGAACCAGGGCGGCCTGCCCCTGGCCTTGGGTAAGGATATCGGTGGCCAGCCGGTGATCGCTGACCTCGCCCGCATGCCGCATCTGCTCATCGCCGGCACCACCGGCTCGGGCAAGTCGGTCGCCATCAACACCATGATCCTGTCGCTGCTCTGGCGCTTCACGCCCGACAAGTGCCGCTTCATCATGATCGACCCCAAGATGCTGGAACTCAGCGTCTATGACCGCATTCCCCACCTGCTGGCCCCGGTGGTGACTGAAGCACCCAAGGCCATTGGCGCGCTGAAGTGGACGGTGCGCGAGATGGAGAAGCGCTACCGCGCCATGTCGCAGCTAGGTGTGCGCAACATCGGCGGCTACAACGAAAAGGTGGAACAGGCCCGCGCCAAGGGCGAGGTGCTGAGCCGCCGGGTGCAGACCGGCTTCGACCCCGAAACCGGCAAGCCGGTGTTCGAGGATATTCCCCTGGCGCTGGAGCCGCTGCCGATGATCGTGGTGGTCATCGACGAAATGGCCGACCTGATGATCGTGGCGGGCAAGGAGATCGAGGCCGCCGTGCAGCGTCTGGCGCAGATGGCCCGCGCCGCCGGCATCCATGTCATCATGGCCACCCAGCGGCCTTCGGTGGATGTCATCACCGGCGTGATCAAGGCCAATTTCCCCACTCGCATCAGCTTCTCGGTCACGTCGAAGATCGACAGCCGCACCATTCTGGGTGAGCAGGGTGCCGAGCAGCTGCTCGGCCAGGGCGACATGCTGCACATGGCCGGCGGTGGCCGGGTGGCGCGCGTCCACGGCCCCTTCGTCTCCGACATGGAGGTGGAGCGCGTGGTCGAGCACCTGCGCGAACAGGGCGAGCCGGCCTATATCGAGGAAGTGACCGAAGCCGCCGAGGACCCCGAGGGCGGCGATACCGGTCTCTCGCTCTCCGGCATTGCCGGCGCGTCAGACGCCGACAAATCGCTGTTCGACAAGGCGGTGGATGTGGTCAGTCGCGAGGGCAAGGCCACCACCAGCTTTCTGCAACGTCAGCTGCGCATCGGCTACAACCGCGCCGCCGACCTCATTGAACAGATGGAGCGCGAAGGCATCGTCGGCCCGGCCAACCATGTCGGCAAGCGGGAGGTATTGACCCGCCGGGTTGAGCGGGACGAGGACGACTGACCGCCCCGCCGCCTGACCACCTTTTCATCCTGCCCCGGTTGCGGCCGTAAGCCGCACCCTGGCAGGGTAGAGCATCGCCATCATCACACGGGTGAACCAACCAATGCGCCTACGCCTCGCCGCCCTCATGCTGCTTGCCGCGCCCCTTGCCACCGCCCAGGCGCAGGACCGCCCGCGGCTGGAGCCGACCCGCGATGTAGCTGTTTCCTACCGGCTGGTCGGCCAGGGCGGGCAGGGCCAGATTTCGCTTTCCTGGCGTGCTGCCGGCCGGCAGGCCCGACTGGATAACCCCGATGGCAGTTTCCTGGTGGCGGACCTGGCCGCCGGCAGCGGCTTCATGGCGCATGACCAACACCGCGAGCTGATGCCGCTCGGCGCCCCGCCGACCGATGCCGGCATCCCCGGCCTTATCCCGCCCGGTGGGCGCTTCACCCGCGGCGGCACCGAAACCGTGGCCGGGCAGGAATGCGTGGTTTGGCGGATTGAGCTTTCCGATGGTGGCCGCGGCCGCGCCTGCATCACCACCGATGGCGTGGTGCTGCGCAGCCTGGGCAATGCGCAGGGCCAGCCGGAACAAGGGCTGGAAGCCTCCAGCGTGACCTATGCCGCCCAGGCCCCGGCCCGCTTCAACCGCCCGGCCGGCTACCGCGAAGTGGCACCACCCCCGGCCGGCCAGCAGCGCTGAAGCCGACAAGGCACTAATCCTTGGCCGGGGGGCTTCCCCCGGCCCGGCCCCCGGTCCACATGAGGCTCATGCTCCGCCGTACCCTGCTCACCTTCGTACTTTCCCTGCTGGCTGAACCGGCCCTGGCGCAGCAGCGCAACCGGCGCCGCTCCTCGGCCCGGCCGGCCGCGCCGCGCCCGC
>CANFIE010000039.1 GCA_947446625.1 Acetobacteraceae bacterium
ACCCGTTCTGATGATTCCATCAGAACGGATATTGCTCTAGCGCCTGATCGGCCTGCGGCGGTGGCGCCGCAGGCCGTGAATCAGTCGCTCAAACGCTCAGAACTTCACTTGCGGGGCGGTGTTGATCACCGCCCGCTCGGCCTCGGTCACCTCAAAGAAGGTGCGGGCGGTGAAGCCCAGGCTGCCGGCAATGAACACTGCCGGCACCGACTGGATGATGCTGTTGTATTCGGCCACGGCGTTGTTGAAGAAGCGCCGGGCAGCGGCGATCTTGCCGTCGATATCCGCCAACTGCGCCTGCAGCTGCAGGAAGTTCTGGTTGGCCTTCAAATCCGGGTAGGCTTCCACCACCGCCATCAGGCGGCCCAGTGCGGCGCCCAACTGGCCCTCGGCCTGGGCCTGCGCCGCCGGGCCTTGCGCGGTCAGCGCCGAACCGCGTGCCGCCATCACCGCTTCCAGCGTGCCCCGTTCATGCGCGGCATAGCCCCGCACCGTTTCCACCAGGTTGGGCACCAAATCGTGCCGCAGCTTCAACTGCACATCCACGTCAGACCATGCCTGGCCGGTGGTTTGCCGCAGGCTGACCATGCGGTTGTACACCAGCATCAGCCACAGCAGCAGCAGCACAACAACGCCGAGCACAATCCACATCATGGCAGCCAGCACTCCTTCAGGTGGCGCCGAGTATAGCCGAACTCAGGGCCGGCCACAGGCCCGCGCCACAATTTCGCAATTGCCCCGGCCATTGCAGGCGCCCAGCGCGGTGCGGTCGGCCTCGGCCTGGGTGGCACCCTTGCCGTATTCCACCAGGGTTACCTGGAAGGTGCGCCTGTCAGCGGTGCGGAACAGGCCAAACACCTGCCCGGCATGCACCGCCGCCAGGCATTGGCCCGGCCCGGCCTCGGCCAGCACGCGGCAATTGCCCAGGCGGGCTTCGTCGCAGCTACGCTGGGCGTTCATGTGCGCCAGGTTGCGGTCGGCCTGGTCCTGGCTCACCCCCAGGGCGGCGTGCGGCAAGGGGGCGGCGTAGATCACCGCCCAGGTGCCCGTGGTGGCGGGCGTGGCCGGGGCGCTCGCCACCCGGCGCGGCGCGGCGTTGGTGCCACGGGTAAAGTCGCTGCCCGCCTGGCAACGGATCAGGCAGGCCTGAATGGCCGGGGCATTGTCGGCCAGGTTGCTGCTGGTGGGGTTGCACTGCGCCCGGCAGGCCGGAGTGAAGCTGCGATTCTGCGCCAGCGCCATACCGGGCAGCAGAACCGCCAGCAGCAAGGGCAGAAGCAGGCGGCAAAGCAGGGTCATGGTCGGGCGCCGTGTGGTTGCGGCGCCATTTATGCGCCGCCCGGGCTGCACTGCCACGCCAGTTTTGTCGTGCATCACCGTAACGTCATGCTGCTAAACCGGCAGCGTCACCACCGCCACCAGCCCGCGCCCCTGCGGGTTGTTGCGCAGCACCAGGTCGCCGCCATGGGCACGCACAATGTTGCGGGCAATGGGCAGGCCCAGGCCGGCGCCACCGGTCTCACGGTTGCGGCTGCCCTCCAGCCGGCGGAACGGCTGGAACACCGCCTCCAGCGCCTCGGGCGGAATGCCCGGGCCGTCATCGGCCACTTCCAGCCGCAGCGGCTGGCCCGGCCCGGCCGGGGTGAGCAATGAAAGCCGGGCGGCGTCGCCATATTGCAACGCATTGCCCACCAGGTTGAACAACGCCCGCTTCAGCGCCACCGGCCGCGCCAGCACCGCCAGCCGGTCCGGCCCCTGGTAGGTGATGGCCTCGGCCTTTTCGGGGTGGGCGTCGCTGGCGTCATCCAGCACGGTGCGGCACAGCGCCGCCAGGTCCAGCGGCACGCTCGGTTCGGTGGCGCTGTCGTCGCGGGCAAAGGCCAGGGTGGCGGCGATCATCGCCTCCATCTCGGCCAGGTCGGCCAGCATCTTCCGGCGCTGGTCGTCGTCATCCATGAACTCAGCACGCAACCGCAGCCGGGTGATGGGCGTTCTCAGGTCATGCCCAATCGCCGCCAGCATCTGGGTCCGGTCCCCCACGAAGCGGCGGATGCGTTCGGCCATGGTGTTGAAGGCATGCGCGGCGCGGGCAATCTCGGCCGGGCCGGTCTCCGGCAGGGGCGGCGCGTTCACGTCGCGGCCCAGCCGGTCGGCGGCATCGGCCAGCGCCCGCACCGGCCAGATCAGCCGCCGCACCGCCCACAGCGTCAGCGCCCCGGCAGTGAAGGTCATGACGCAGAAGGCCATGAGGAAGGTTTCGGAATGCCAGGGGCGCGGCGGTTCCAGCCGCACCCGGATGTTCAGCCACGGCCCATCGGGCAGCCGCAGAGAGGCTGCCCAATCGCCCTCGCGCCAGGGTGGCAGCAGCACGGCCTCGGGTGGCGGGCGCCGGGCCTCGCCTTTCCACGGGCCACCCGGGGGTGGGCCGGGCGGCGGGCCGAAGATGGCCGGCGGCGCCAACAGCCCCACCAGGCCGGAGGGGCCGAGGGGCCCAATGCGCACCTCACGTGGGCGGAACCGCATGGGGCCGCTGCCCAGCAATTGATCCAGCCGGAACAGCCGCACCAGCGGCGGCGGCGGTGGCGGGGCGCCGGCGGGTACCAAGGGGTCGGCATCCAGGCTGGCCATCAGCCCGGTGGGCAATTCCACATCGGCCAGCAATTGCGCCCGGCGTTCCGGCGGGGCCAGCACCACGGTGCGCCACAGGCCAAAGGCACGGGCCGAAATCTCCCGCGCCTGGGCGAAGCGCTGCAAATCCACCCGGTCCAGCGCGTGGATGGTCAGCCCCGCCGCCTGCACAAGGGTAAGCCCCACCAGCAGCACCAGCGCGGTGCGCCCAGCCAAGCTGCCCGGCCATAGCCAGCAGAACGGCCGCGGCAGGCTTCGCCGGGTTGCTGGGGGCGGAGCCTCGGCGCCGAGTAGCGAGCCGTCCACTCAGCCCTTCTCCACCGTGGCCGCCAGCACATAGCCGCCGCCGCGCACGGTCTTGATCAGGCTGGGGTTGCGGCCGTCATCCTCCAGCTTGCGCCGCAGGCGTGAGACAGCCACGTCTATCGCCCGGTCGAACGGCCCGGCCTGGCGGCCACGCAGCAGGTCCATCAGCATGTCGCGGGTCAGCACCCTGTTGGGGCGCTCCACCATCACCTGCAGCAACTCGTATTCGCCGCCGGTCAGCGGCACTTCCACGCCATCGGGGCTTTGCAGCCGGCGGCGGGCCGGCTCCAGCAGCCACCCGCCAAAGCGAATGGCCTTGGCCTGCGCCTCCTTCGCCGCCGCCGTGCCACCCTCGCCGGAAACCCGGCGCAGCACGGCGCGGATGCGGGCCAGCAGCTCCCGCGGGTTGAACGGCTTGCCCAGATAGTCATCGGCGCCCAGTTCCAGGCCCACGATGCGGTCGGTTTCCTCGGCCATGGCGGTCAGCATCACAATCGGTGTGTCGCCCTGGGTGCGCACCCAGCGGGCAAAGTCCAGGCCGGATTCGCCGGGCATCATCAGGTCCAGCACCACCAGATGGTAGCGGCCCAGGGGCCAGACCTTGCGGGCTTCCTTGGCGTCTCGGGCAGCGGTGACGCGCATGCCCTGCCGTTCCAGGAATTTGGAGAGCAGATCGCGGATTTCGCGGTCGTCATCCACGACCAGAATATGCGGTACGGGTTCCATGGGCTGTTACATAGCGCGTTCGGCGGCGGCTGCGCGGGGCTGTTGCGTTCCGTTGCAATTCGGCACGCCAGGGGAAGCACCCCGGCAACATGCCCGGCGCATACACTGGGCGGTACCCGCCTTTAGGAGGCACACAATGCATCGCTACCTGTTCCGCCACCTGCCGCCGCATCCTGCCCGTACCCTGGGCCGCCCCCTGGGCCGCGCCGGCACGCTGGCCATTGCTGCGCTGGCGGCTTCCGCCTGGATAGCCCCGGCCCTGGCCCAACCCGCCGCACCGCCGGCCCCGCCTGCTCCGCCGGGCATGCACCATCCGCACGGCCCCATGGGCGGGCATATGGGCGGCCCGGGCGGCATGCATCACGGCATGCACGGCCACCACGGCCGCGGCCCCTTCGGCGGCCTGATCTTCCCGCGCGAGGACCGGGCGCTGACCACCGCCGAGGTGCAGACCATCGCCCAGGCCTTTCTGCTGTGGCATGGCGAGCGCAGCTGGAAAGTGGTTGAGGTGAAGGAAGCCGCCAACAACACGGTGGAATTCGCCCTGGCCACCGCCGAGGGCAGCGTAGTGGCCCGCTTCAGCATGGACCGCAAAACCGGCCGCCCGCGCCGGATTGCCTGAACTGGGGTAAACCGGGCGGCATGACCGATGCCGCCCCCTTCCCCGAACCGCCCGCCTGGGCGCAGGCCGGCCTGGCCGCGCTGACCGCCCAGGACCCGCGCCTGGCCGGCATCATCCCCCGCGCCGGGCCGCTGCCCTGGCGCAGCCGGCAGCCGGGCTTTCCCGGCCTGCTGCGCGCCATTTGCGGCCAGCAAATCAGCAACCAGGCCGCCGGCGCCATCTGGGGCCGGCTGCGCGCCCTTCCGGGCGCGCTGGAACCCGCCGGGCTGCTGCTGCTGGATGACGCCACGCTGTGCGGCCAGGCCGGGCTTTCCCGCCCCAAGGCGGCGCATGCCCGCTCGCTCGCCACCGCCTGCGTGGAAGGCCGGCTGGATTTTGCCGCCCTGCCAGGCATGGCCGATGCCGAGGCGGTGAAGCACATTGCCGCCGTGAAGGGCCTGGGCCCCTGGACCGCCGCCGTGCACCTGCTGTTCGCGGAGCAGCGGCCCGATATTTTCCCGCCCGGCGACGTCGCACTGGCCGCCAGCGCCGGGCATCTGCTGGGCCTGCCCGAGCGCCCGAGCTTCAAGGCGCTGGACCAATTGGCGCTGGACTGGGCGCCCTGGCGTTCCCTGGCGGCGCGCTTGCTGTGGCACCATTGGCGCCAAGCCACCGGCCGCCCGGCGGGCGAGGAGCCTTAGCTATTTGAGTGACTGATTCACGGCTTTCGGCGCCAGCGCCGCAGCCGATCAGGCGCGGTCCAGCGACTGATTCACGGCTTTCGGCGCCAGCGCCGCAGCCGATCAGGCGCTAGCTCGCCACCTTCAGCAGCGCCTCGCGGTTCCACTCCACCGCCTTGCCAGCCACCAGGAAGGCAATCTCGGCCTCATCCTCGCTGTCCCAGGCGCGCAGGGCCACCATGGCGATAAGCCCGAACCAAGGGCTGCCCGGCAATTCCGCCGAGACATGCACCTGCAAGGTGCCGCGCTCGTCATGCAGGCGCTCCACATGGTGCGCCCAGACCAACTCACCCATCGAGCTTTCCGATTCAGCCGATTGCAGGGTGACCATGCGCAGCAGTTCCCGCGCCCGGCCGTCGGTGCGGATCAAGCGGCGCATGCGCCAGGGTTCTTCCTCCGCATGATAGGCGGACAATTTCGGCTCAACCGGTTCCATCACATCCCCCAACCCAGTGTGCATCCCTGCGGATGCGCCGCGCAGGATCCCCTTATGGCAACCAGTTTGCCAAAGCCGGGGCCAAACCGCCATGGCGGAAGCTGATAACCAAATAGTGACCCGCTTGGTAATAATGCGATATGGTCAATTCATTGAACCATTGGAGCGACTCGCATGCTGCATCGTCGCGCCGCAATTGGCGGCTTGTTCTGCCTGGCCTGTGCCGGCTTCGGCCCGGCGGCAACCCGCCCGGCCCAGGCGGCCGACCCGGTGGCCAAAACCACGCTGACCCCCAACCAGGCGCTGGCCCGCTTGCTGGAAGGCAACCAGCGCTTTGTGGCCGACAACCCGATGCAGCCAGCACTCGGTAGCCCGCGCCGCCATGAACTGGCCGTGGGCCAGGCGCCCTTCGCCACCGTGATTGGCTGCGCCGACAGCCGCACCCCGCCGGAATCGCTGTTCGGCGCCGGCCTGGGTGAGATTTTCACCACCCGCGTGGCCGGCAACACCATTCCCGCCGCCTCGCTCGGCAGCGTGGCCTATTCGGTGGACGTGCTCGGCTCGCCGCTCATTCTGGTGCTGGGGCATGAGCGTTGCGGCGCCGTGGCCGCGGCGGTGGAAGTTGTGACCAAGGGCGCCCGGCTGCCCGACGTGCTGCAGCCGATGGTGGAGCCGATCTTGGGCGCCGTTACCGCCGTGCGCGGGCGCGGCGGAGACCTGCTGGACAATGCGGTGCGGGAGAATGCGCTGGTTGGCGCCCGCCGCCTGCGCCGCCACCCGGCCTTTGCCGCCAAGGTACGCGCCGGCACGCTGATGGTTGCCGCCGCCCGCTACGACCTGGATGACGGCAAGGTGGAAATCCTGGAGGGTTAGAGCTTCGGCAGGATGGAACCGAGCGGCCAGGGCAGCGGCTCGCCTTCCACCACAAACTCAATATCCTCCTCGTCCTCGCCATCCCAGGCGCGGGCGAGGAGCAGGGCCATTACCGCCAGCCAGGCCGAATTGCCCAGCGTGGCGGAAACATGCGCCTGCAGGGTGCCGCGCTCATCATGCAGGCGCAGCACATGGGCAGACCAAACCTGCTCGCCGACGCTGCCGGGACCGTCCATGGCTTCTGGCGTGGCTACCCGGCACAACTCGCGTACCCGGCCATCGGTACGGATCAAACGGGTCAGGCGCCAGGGCTCTTCCTCGGCGTTATAGGCGGTAAAGGCCGGCTCGTTCGGTTCCATTGTCCATTCCTGGTCCCGCCCTGCCGGCCGAAGGGCCGTGCTTACAAGGGCGGGGCAGCGTCAAAGTCGTTCGCTAGTATATTACGCGGAATAAGGAGATCGTAAGGCGCGCGCGGCAGGTACTGCCCGCTGCCTGGTTGCGCCTCAACCTTGCCCTCCCGCATCACCACCTCACCCCGGCGCAAGGTGGCCACCGGCCAGCCGGTGACCTCCAGCCCCTCATACGGGGTGTAGTCGATGGCATGTTGCATCAACGCATTGGTTATCGTTACTTTTTTCTTCGCGTCCCACAACACAAGGTCGGCATCGGCGCCCACATTGATGCTGCCCTTGCGCGGCGCCAGCCCCATCAGCCGGGCCGGGTTGGTGGCCGTCAGTGCCACAAACTGCTCCAGCGTGATCCGCCCCTTCACCACACCCTCACTGAACAGTATCGGCAGCCGCGCCGCCAGGCCGGGAATGCCATTGGGGATTTGGCTGAACGGCGCATCGCGCCCCGCCGCCGCCTTGCCAATACTGTTGTAGAAGCCGCTGCCGGAATGGTCGGAGCTGACCACATCCAGCACGCCGCGCCGCAGCATGTTCCAAACCTTGGCCTGCTCGGCGGTATCGCGCGGGCTGGGGCTGCACATGAACTTGGCGCCCTCAAAGGCGCCATCGGCCGGATTGCTGCGGTCCATGTGGTCGGCGGTCAGGGTCAGGTATTGCGGGCAGGTCTCGCCCCACACCTTCACGCCGCGGGCCTGGGCGCGGGCAATCTCCTCGGCGGCCTCTTCGCACGAGACATGGAAGACCTGGATCGGCTGGTCCACCAGCTCGGCCAGGGCAATGGCGCGGTGGGTCGCCTCGCGCTCAACCACCGGCGGGCGGGACCAGCTGTGGTATTTCGGCGCGGTCAGCCCGGCCTTCAGCAGCGCCTCGGTCCGCCAATTGATGGCGTGGTAATTCTCGCAATGCACCGTCACCAGCATCTGGTGGCGCCGGGCGGCGGCCAGCACGCGGATATACTGCGCGTCATCCAGATGCAGCGGGTCGTAGGTCAAAAACACCTTCAGGCTGCGCAACCCGTCGGCCACCAGGGCGGGCAGTTCCTGCTCCAGCGCCAGGTCGGAAGCGTCGGTGATGATCTGGTGGAAGGCGTAGTCCAGCATGCCGGTGGCGCCACGGCGCTTGTGTTCCCAGTAGCGCTCGGCAATGCCATGGCCCTTCCATTGCTGCACGAAGCAGACAACGCTGGTGGTGCCACCGGCAAAGGCCGCCACCGAGCCACTGGCGAAGCTTTCCTCAATGACGCTGCCATCGGGCATTTGTTCTTCGATGTGGCAATGGCTGTCCACGCCGCCGGGCAGCACCAGCAGGCCATCGGCTTCCAGCACCTGGGCGGCGTCGCCCAGGCGTTCGCCCAGCGCCACGATGCGGCCGCCGCGCACGCCAATGTCGCAACGCGTGGTGCCGAAGGCGCCCACCACCGTGCCGCCGCGCACCACCAGGTCATACTCAGCCATTGCTGGTCTCCGTTTCTCGCCCGCCGGGCTCGCAACCAGCATGCCAGGGCAGCCGCTTGGCGTACACCAAGGCCACACCGGGCTGGCCGGCACGATTCCGGCATGGGAAGCTGCACCGATACGGAGGCGACGCCATGCTGGACCCCGAGAATTTCAACCCCGCCGCCCATGTGGCCGCCGCCGCGCCCCTGGTGGGGCTGCGGCTGAGCCCGCAGCGCCAGGCCCAGGTGGCCGAGGCGCTGGCCCTGGTGGCCAGGCTGGCCGCCCCGGCCCTGGCCGTGCCCCTGGCGCCCGAGGACGAGCCCGCCCCGGTGTTCCGGCCATGAGCAGCCCCGCACTCGCCCCCGCCTTGGCAATCGCCGCCCAAGTGCGCGGCAAGCAGGTTTCCGCCGTGGCGGTGATCCAGGCTGCCCTGACCCGCGCCGAAGCGCTCAACCCTCAGGTCAACGCCTTCACCGCCCTGCTCACGGAACGGGCATTGGCCGAGGCCGCTGCCGTGGATGCGCGCATTGCCGCCGGCGAGGACCCCGGCCCACTGGCCGGCGTGCCCTATGCCGCGAAGAACCTGTTCGACCTGCAGGGCATCACCACCCTGGCCGGCAGCAAAATCCGCCGCACCGCGCCGGCCGCCCGCCGAGACGCCTTTCTGGTGCGGCAACTCGCCGCCGCCGGGGCGGTCTGCATCGGCGCGCTGAACATGGATGAGTTCGCCTACGGCTTCACCACCGAGAACAGCCATTACGGCCCGGCCCGCAACCCGCACGACCTGTCGCGCATCGCCGGCGGCTCCTCGGGTGGTTCGGGCGCGGCGGTGGCGGCCGGGCTGGTGCCACTGAGCCTTGGCACCGACACCAATGGCAGCATCCGCGTGCCGTCATCTCTGAACGGGTTGTTCGGGATAAAGCCAACCTATTCGCGCCTGTCGCGCCACGGCAGCTTTCCCTTCGTGTATGCGCTGGACCATGTCGGCCCCTTCGCCCGCAGCGCCGCCGACCTCGCCGCCTGCTACGACGCGCTGCAAGGCCTGGACGCCGAGGACCCGCACCAGGCCACCCGCGCGCCGGAAGCGGTGAGCGCCGGCATGAAGAAGGGCCTGGCCGGGCTGCGCGTGGCCACGCTGGGCGGCTGGTTCGGCCGCACCCAATCCGCCGCCGCCCGCCAGGCGGTGGCCGCCGTGGGCGCCGGGCTGAATGCCTCGGCAACCGTGGAATGGGCCATGGCGGAAGCCTGCCGCGCCGCTGCCTTCGTCATCACCTCCAGCGAGGGCGGCAGCCTGCACTTGCCCACCCTGCGGACGGATTTGGAGGATTACGAGCCGCTGATCCAGGACCGGCTGCTGGCCGGCGCCCTGCTGCCCGCCGCCTGGGTGAACCATGCCCAACGCGTGCGCGGCATGGCGCGGGACCAGATGCGCGCGCTGCTGGTGGACTGGGATATTCTGCTGGCCCCGGCCACCCCGGTACCCGCCACGCCCATTGGCCAGGAAACCCTGGAGCTGGATGGCCAGACCTTGCCGCTGCGGCCTTCCATGGGGCTGTTCACCCAGCCCATCAGCGGCATCGGCCTGCCGGTGCTCACCGTGCCGGTGCAGAACGCCGAGGGCGCGCTGCCCATTGGCGTGCAGCTTATCGGCAAGCCCTGGACCGAGGCTCTGCTGTTCCGCGCCGCCGCCGCGCTGGAAGCCGCCGGGGTTTGCGCCAGCGTGGTGCCGGGCAGCTTCGCCGCGGGCGCCATGTGACACAGCCGCGCTTCGGCAGCCTGGGCACCGGCCCCAGCCCCGCCCCGGGCGGCGAGGCCTTCACCACCCTGGCCGAAGCCGGCGGGGCGCGGGTGGAGCGCATCGCCTCGCGCGGGGTGGCGGCCGGGGAATGGTACGACCAGCCGCAGGCGGAATACGTGCTGCTGGTGGCTGGCGCCGCCCGGCTGGGCTTCGCCGATGGCACCCAGCACGCCCTGGCGCCCGGAGACTGGGTGCTGCTGCCGGCGCATTGCCGCCACCGGGTGCTGTGGACCGACCCTGCGGTGGAAACCCTGTGGCTGGCGGTGCATCTGCCGCCGGCTTGAGCCACCGCAAGGCAGGCCAGCGCCCGGCCACGCTACGCAGGCGCATGCACCCGCCGATCAGCTATGCCCTCGCCAATATCCCCCGCTACACCAGCTACCCCACCGCGCCGCATTTCGGCCCGCTGGGCGCGGCGGAATACGCCGGCTGGCTGGGCGGCATCACCGCCGACATGCCGCTTTCGCTGTACCTGCATGTGCCGTTCTGCAAATCGCTGTGCTGGTATTGCGGCTGCCACACCGCGGTAACCCGCAGCGGCGCCCGCATTGAACGCTATGCCGCCGCGTTGGGCGCCGAGGCCCGGATGCTGGCCGCCCACCTGCCCGAGCATGCCGGCATTGCCCACCTGCACCTGGGCGGAGGCACCCCCACCGCACTGGGCGCCGCCGCGCTGGCTGGCCTGCTGGCCCAATTGCGCGCCGATTTCGGCTTCCGCCCCGGCGCCGAACTGGCCGCCGAGCTTGACCCGCGTGAGTTGGACGAAGCCACCGTGGCCGCCCTGGCCGAGGCCGGGCTGACCCGCGCCTCGCTGGGGGTGCAGGATATTTCCACCACCGTGCAGCAGCGCATCGGCCGGGTGCAGAGCCGCGATTGCGTGGTGGGCGCGGTGGAGCGGCTGCGCGCCCATGGCATTCCCAGCATCAACATGGATGTGATGTACGGCCTGCCCGGCCAGGGCGTGGCCGAGGTGGAGGCCACCACGCGCTTCGCCATCAGCCTGGGGGCTGAGCGTGTAGCGGTATTCGGCTACGCCCATGTGCCCTGGATGAAGCCGCACCAGAACGCCATAGACAGCGCCAGCCTGCCCGGCGCGCTGGAACGCATGGCCCAGGCCGATGCCGCCGAGGCCGTGTTGCGCGCCGCCGGCTATGTGCCGATTGGGCTGGACCACTTCGCCAAGCCCACCGACGACATGGCCGTGGCGCTGCGCGAGGGCGCGCTGCACCGCAACTTCCAGGGCTACACCACCGACGCCGCCCCTGCCCTGCTGGGCCTTGGCGTTTCCGCCATTGGCAGCCTGCCCGGTGGCTATGCGCAGAACGAGCCGGATGAGCGCAAATACGTGGCCGCCGTGGAAGCCGGGGTTTTCCCGGTGAAGCGCGGCCGGGCGCTGACCGCCGATGACCGCCAGCGCCGCGACGTGATCGAGCGGGTGATGTGCGACTTCACCCTGAACCTGGCGCCGCTGCCCCCGGCCCTGCTGGACGAGGCCATGCCGGGCCTGGCCCGGCTGGAAACCGATGGCGTGATTGCGCTGGACCGCGATTTTCTCCGGGTAACCCCAGCCGGGCGCCGCTACGTGCGGCACGTGGCCGCCTGCTTCGACGCCTATCTGGGCCAGGGCGCCGGGCGGCACAGCATGGCGGTGTAGAGCACTATGCGCCCTGTTGGGCGCATTTCGTGCTCTATAACCATTTGAAACCACAGCAAGAAATCCGTTCTGATGATTCCATCAGAACGGAAATCGCTCTAGCGTCTGATCGTCGCCAGTGGAATCACCGGCGGCGTGAATCAGCCGCTACAAGCCGGCGGGGCACTCAGCCCCGCAGTTGCGGCACCAGCGCGTGGTAGGCTTGGCCATCCACCGCCACGTCAATCACCACCGGCCCCGGCGTGGCGAAGGCGCGGGCAATGGCCGGCTCCAGATCCTCCAGCCGTTCCACCCGAATGCCGGTGCAGCCAAAGCCACGCGCCACGGCGGCGAAATCGGTGGGCGGATAGCGCATGCCGTTCAGCGGGAATTGCCGGCGGCGCTGCTTCACCTCAATCAGCGCAATCGACGCGTCGTTGAACACCACCAGCTTCACATTGGCGGCTTCCTGCACGGCGGTGCCAATCTCGCCGGCGCCCATCATCACCCCGCCATCGCCGCTGAAGGCCAGCACCGGGCGAGACGGGTCCGCCAGCGCCGCGCCAATGGCGTTGGGCAGCGCATAGGCCATGGTGGCCAGCCCGCGGGTGATGAAAAAGTCCTTCGGCTGCCGCGTGGGCCACAGCGCCACGGCGGGCAAAATATGCGCCCCGGCATCGGCGGTAACCCGGGTGTTGTCCGGCGCGGCGGCCATGGCCGCTTCCACCACCTGATGCGGCGCAATGCCCTGGCCGGGGCTGCGCGCCAGCGCCCGCATGGCGGCCCGCGCCTCGGCCACCTGCTCCAGGCTCCAGCCGCCGGGCGCCACCGCGTCCTCCAGCATCATCGCGGTCTGGCCGAGATCACCCACCACTTGCGCCTGTGCCACCAGGTAAGACCGGCCATGGGCATGGGTGGTGAACTCCACCACTGGGGTGCCGGCATAGGCCCAGGCCTTGGGCATGAACTCGATGGGGTCGGCGCCGTACAACACAATGCAGTCGGCGGCGCGCAGCATGGGGTCCTCGGCGGCACCGGAAATGAACGGCCCCAGCGCCCATTCATGCGTGTCGCTCAGGGCGCCCTTGCCCATGCAGGTGGCCAGCACCGGGGCTTCCCATTGCCCGGCCAGCCAGCGCAGCCCGGCGGCGGCGGCGTCATCCCGCGCCTGCAGGCCGGCGATGATGATGGGCCGCTTCGCCCGCCCCAGCACCGCCCGCGCCTGGGCCAAGGCCGCGTCATCGGGCGGCGGCGGCAATATGGGGGCGGGAATCGGCCGCTCGGCACCCACAAAGGGGGCGCGCAGCCGCTGACCAACCATTTCCAGGTAAACCGGCCCCGCCGGCCCGGCCATGGCCAGGCCCATCATGCGGTCCAACTCGGCCAGCGGGTCACCGCTTTCCAGCACGCTGCTGGCCTTCACCAGCGGTGCCAGCATGGCCATCTGGTCGTAGCGCTGATGGCTGACATGGCCCATGTCGGTCTCATGCCCGTCGGCCAGCACCAGCAGGGGCACGCGGTCCAGGCTGGCGCAGGCAATGCCGTTGGCGGCATTGGCCAGGCCGGGGCCACGCGTGGTCAGCAGCACACCCGGCGCGCCGGTTATCTGCGCATCGGCCATCGCCATCATGGCGGCGCCACCCTCGGTGCGGGTCAGCACGTAGTGAATGCCGTGGCGGGCGGCGGCGTCCAGAATGTCCAGGCTGCAATCGCCGCCCGGCACGCCCCAAATCCGCTTCACCCCATGCTGCGCCAGGCGCCGCGCCAGCGCATCGGCCACATTGCTCATTCCGCGCGAATCCCCGCTTCCCGCGTGATCTGCGCCCAACGCGCGATCTCTCCGCGGATATACCCACCGAATTCGGCCGGTGTGCCGGTAACAATCTCCGCCCCCTGGGCGGTCAGCCGCTGCACCATCTCAGGCTGCGCCATGATGCCGTTCAGCGCGCCGTTGAGCCGCATGATGATGGCCTGCGGCGTGCCGGCCGGCGCCACAATGCCGAGCCAACCCACCACCTGATAGCCCGGCAGCCCGGCTTCCGCCACGGTGGGCACATTGGGCAGCGCCGCCAGCCGGCGCGGGCCGCTCACCGCCAGCGCCCGCACCGTGCCGGCCTGGATTTGCGGCAGCGTCGCCAAGGGGTCACTGAAGGCCGAGGCGAGGTTGCCGGCCACCAGGTCATTCAACGCCGGCGCCGCGCCCCGGTAGGGCACGTGCTCCATGCGAATCCCGGCCATCTGCGCAAACACCACCATGCCGAGATGCGGCGAGCCACCATTGCCCGGCGAGCCATAGCTCAGCCCGGGATGCGCCCGCACATGCGCGATGAACTCGGCCTGGCTGCGCACCGGCAGCGCCGGGTTCACCACCAGGATATTGGCAAAGCTGACCAGCCTGGCCACCGGGTCGAAATCCTTCGCCGGGTCGTAGCCCACCTCGCGGTAAATGGCGGGATTCACCGCCATCACGCCGATCGTGCCCATCATCAGCGTATAGCCATCGGGCGCCGAGCGGGCCGCCGCCAGCGCCGCCACATTGCCATTGGCGCCCGGGCGCGGGTCCACCACCACGGGCTGGCCCCATTGCTCGCTCAGCTTCTGGCCCACGGCGCGGGCCAGAATGTCACTCGCCCCGCCCGCCGCGCTGGCGACGATGAGGCGAATCGGCCGGTCCGGGTAGCTCTGCGCCTGCGCCTGCCCTTGGGCCGCCCCACACAGCAGCAGCAGCGCCAGCGCCAGGCGCTTCACCGGGGCTGTTCCAGCGTGGGGGAAACATCGCTCAGCGTTACCCGGCGCATGTCTCGCGGGTAGGTCTTGTCGGCATAGGGGCGGCCACGATGCATGGTGCAGCGGTTGTCCCACAGCACCATGTCGCCCACGGCCCAGGTGTGGCTGTACACAAACTGGCGCTGCGTCGCGAACTCGGTCAGCTCGCGCACCAGCATCAGCGCCTCGGGCCGCGGCATGCCCTGGATGCCCCCGATATGCGCCGCCAGATACAGCCCCACCCGGCCCGAACCCATATGCCGCCGCACCAGCCGCTGCGGCACCGGGGTGCACTTGGCCTGTTCCTCGGGGGTGAAGTCGTCAAAACCCAGTTGGGCGCGGGAATAGATCAGCGAATGCTCGGCCACCAGGTCGCGCAGCTGCGCCTGCATGGCTTCCGGCAGCGCATCCCAGGCGGCGCGCATGTCGGCGAACTCGGTCTCGCCGCCGCTCGGCGGAATCACCCGCGCATGCAGCATGCTGTACTTGGCCGGGGTGGGCTTGAAGCTGCTGTCGCTGTGCCAGAGCATATTGCCCAGGTTGTACATGCGGCGGCGGTCATCGGCGGCCAGCAGCTTGCCATCGGCGCCCAGGTTGGAAATGTCGTTCACCTGGTTGTCGGGCAGCCGGCGTCGGGCCTGGTCCACCAGCGAAGGCACCGCCTCCACCGCGCCGAAGTTGCGGCCAAAGGCCAGTTGCTGCTCGTCATCAATCCGCTGGTCGCGGAATACCAGCACGGCGAAGCGGTCCATGGCCGCTTCCACCGCCTGAGCCTGGGCGGGGGTCAGCGGTTGGCGCAAATCCAGGCCATCGCAGCGCGCGGCAAGCACCGGGTGCAGCGGGGTGAAACGGGGAACAATGGCCTCGGGCGCCGCCTTCAGGGCTGCCGACATGCTGGCTTCCTCCTTGGTTTCAGCCAGCCTAGCCCGGCACCGCCCAGGCGCCTAGCATGGCAGTGATATATCCAGGAAACGCCATGTCCCTCCGCATTCGCCGCCGCGCCGCCCTGGCCGGCCTGCTTGCCGCCCCCTCACTGGCCCAGGCGCAGGGCGGATTCCCACAGCGCGGCATCAGCATCCTAGTGCCTTCAGCCCCTGGCGGCACGCTGGACGCGCTGGCCCGCTTCTTCGCCCAGGCCATGGCGCCGGGCCTGGGCAAACCGGTGGTGGTGGAAAACGTCAGCGGTGCCGGCGGACTGGTGGGCATGCAGCGCCTGGCGCGCAGCGAGGCCGACGGCCATACCATCGCCTTCGGCAATATGGGCATTCTGGCCACCAGCTATGCGCTGAACCCCGATTCGGGCTTCGACCCGCGCCGCGACATGGCGCCGATCTCCATGGTGGCGGATGTGCCCATGGTGCTGGCCACCAGCCCGCGCGGCCAGCTCCGCAGCCTGGGCGCGCTGCTGGACCACATCCGCGCGGTGGGCGAGCGTGCCAGCTTCGGCACCGCCGGCGTTGGCACCACCAGCCACCTGGCGCCGGCCTACCTGCTGCATCTGGCAGGGGTGAAGGCCACGCTGGTGTCCTATCGCGGCTCCGGCCCCGCCATGAACGACCTGGCCGCCGGCGTGGTGGATGCGGTGATCGACCAGACCGTGACGATGATCCCCGCGCATCGCGGCGGCACCGCGCGTGCCGTAGCGGTCAGCGCCCCAGCGCGGATTCCGCAACTGCCGGACGTACCCACCTTTGCCGAAGCCGGGCGACCGGATTTCGACCTGGTGATCTGGAACGGCTTTGTTGCCCCGGCTGCCACCCCGCCCGCGCTGGTGGAACGCCTGCACGCGGCCACCGAAGCCGCGCTGCGCGATGCCGGCTTGCAGACCCGAATGGC
>CANFIE010000040.1 GCA_947446625.1 Acetobacteraceae bacterium
ACACCCTGGTGGTCTGCCACTGGGGCTTCATCCTGGCGATGACCGGGGAGCGCAAGCAGAACGGCGAATGGCTGCGCTGCAACCCGCAGGAACCGCCGCCGAGCAACATTGTTTGGCGGCAATACCAGCCCCCGGCCAAGCCGGCGGGCTGAGCCCCACCCTTCCAGCCCCGCACCCCACGTGCTAGGCGCCCGGCACCGCAAGCATAAGGTGCCGCGCCATGTCCGATATGCCCGCCCCGCAGGCCGCCAATGGCGACCCCGCCCAGGGCCCCCTGGTCCTGAACATCCAGTACACCAAGGACCTTTCGTTCGAGGTTCCCGGCGCGCCGGAAATCTTCGCCACCCTGCGCGAGCCGCCGCGCGTTGACCTGCAGCTGGATGTGCAGGCCCGCCCGATGCAGGAAGGCGGCAACGTCTATGAAGTGTCGCTGCAGATCCGCGCCGACGCCCAGGCCCAGGGCCAGCCCTGCTTCATCGCCGAGCTGGTCTATTGCGGCATCTTCACCATCAATGTGGAGCCGGACGTGCTGGAGCCGGTGCTGCTGGTGGAATGCCCGCGCCTGCTCTTCCCCTTCGCCCGCAACATCCTGGCCGAAGTCACCCGCGAAGGCGGCTTCCCCCCGGTCATGCTGCAGCCCATCGACTTCGTCGCCCTGTGGCAGCAGCGCCGTGGCGAGGGCGTCAGCCAGGTTGGCAACGCCTGAGGCCACCAGCCTCGCCCGAGTCCCGGGCCTGCTCGGCCAGGGCGTGGTCGCTTCAGCCTGAAGCGATCGCACCCTGGCCGCAGTCAATTTGCACGCTTGGGAGTTCGTTCCGGCGCCATGCACCAATTTTCGCGGTGCGTCCCACAGGTCGATACGCCCATAGGTTGAATTCTGTGGATAAACTTCCCGCACGAACTTGAAACGTTAACCAATTCGATATCCAATCGTCCTCAGGGAAAATCCCGGGGGACCGCATGGCTCGTCTTTGGCCAGTACCGCTACCCAACGCCGCGCAACCGGCGCCCATTTCGCTGCGCCACAGCCTGCCGCAGCCCACGCCCACCAATATCTGGCTCTCGCCGCCGCATCTGGCGGGGGGCGAAATGGCCGCGCTGCAAGCCACGCTCGAATCCGGCTGGGTCGCCCCGGCCGGTCCGGTACCGGCGGCGTTTGAAACCGCCATCGCGGAGGCCACCGGCTTCCCGCATGTCGTCGCCGTCGCCTCCGGCACCGCCGCGCTGCACCTGGCGTATCGCTGCCTGGACCTGCAACCGGGGGACGAGGTCTGGACCACCACCCTCACCTTCGTCGCCTCCATCGCCCCCGCCGTGCAAATGGGCGCCCGCCCCCGCTTCCTGGATGTCTCGCCCGAAAGCTGGACGCTGGACCCCAACCTGCTGGCCGAAGCCCTGGCCAAGGCGGGCCGCGCCGGCAAGCTGCCCCGCGCCGTGGTCCCGGTGGATCTTTACGGCCAATGCGCCGAACTCGACACCATCCGCGCCATCTGTGACCGTTGGGGCGTGGCCGTGCTGAGCGACAGTGCCGGCGGCATGGGCGCGCTGCATCATGGCCGCCATGCCGGGCGCGGCGCGCAGCTCGCCGCCTTCAGCTTCAACGGCAACAAGATCATCACCGCCGGCGGCGGCGGCGCCTTGGCCAGCGAGGATGCCGGCCTCATCGCCCGCGCCCGCCATTTGGCCACCCAGGCCAAGGAACCGGGGCCGCACTACCAGCACGAAACCACCGGCTTTTCCTATGGCCTGTCCTCGGTGCTGGCCGCCGTGGGGCTGGCCCAGCTGCCGGCGCTGGAAAGCCGGGTCCAGGCCCGCCGCGCCCTGTTTGAGGGCTATCGCCGTGGCCTCGCCGGCCTGCCCGGCCTGCGCTTCATGCCCGAACCCGCCTGGGCCCGCAGCAGCCGCTGGCTCACCGCCCTGCTGGTCAACCCGGCCGAATTCGGCGCCGACCGCGAGACCATCCGCCACGCCTTGGCCCAGGCCGGCATTGAAAGCCGCCCGGTCTGGAAGCCGCTGCACCTGCAACCCGTGTTCCGCGGCGCCGGGCTGCTGGGCGGCAAGGGCCGCAGCAGCGTGGCGGCGGATTTGTTCGAGCACGGCCTCTGCCTGCCCTCCGGCAGCGCCCTCTCCGCCAGCGATCAGGCCCGCATCATCGGCATTATCCGCCACTGCCACCCCGGCTAAGCACCCCCAGCCCGTAACCAGCAATCCCTGGAGCCTGACCGCTTCAGCTTGAAGTGATCACGCCCGAATGGCCTCCGGCTCCGCGCCACCCCGGCGCATTCTCTACCTGCACCAGCATTTCTCCACCCCGGCCGGCGCCACCGCCACGCGCAGCCACGCCCTGGCCGGCGCCCTGGCGGCGCGGGGCCATGCCGTCACCCTGGCCTGCGGCCAATATGCCGGCGCGCATACCGGGCTGCAGGGCGGCTTCCAGGCCGGCCGGCGCGAAGGCCGCGTGGGTAGCTTCCGCGTGGTGGAATTCGCCATTCCCTGCGGCAATGCCCAAGCCCTGCGCGCCCGGACCGGCGCCTTCCTGCGCTACGCCAGCCGCGCCACCGCACTGGCCCTGGCCGAGCCCTGGGACCTCGTCATCGCCTCCTCCACCCCGCTCACCGTGGCGCTGCCCGCCTTGGCCGCCCGCCGGCTGCGCGGCACGCCTTTCCTGTTCGAAATCCGCGACCCCTGGCCCGAACTGCCCCGCGCCATGGGCCAGGGCAACCCCGCCCTGTGGTGGGGCATGGACCGGCTGGCCAATGCCGCCTGCCGCCGCGCCGCCGGGGTGGTGGCGCTCAGCGAGGGCATGGCCGGCACCGCCCTGGCCCATGGCGCCGCCGCCGCCCGGCTCAGCGTGGTGCCCAATGGCTGCGACCTGCATCTGTTCGGCCCGCACATCGCCCCCTGGCGCCCGGCCGAGGCCGCTTCCTGGGAAATCCTCGCCACCTATGCCGGCGCGCATGGCCCGGCGAATGGGCTGCACCAGTTGCTGGATACCGCCGCCTGGTTGCAGGCCCGCGGCCATACCGGCATCCGCCTGCTGCTGGTCGGCCAGGGCGCCGAGAAAGCCGGCTTGCAGGCCCGCGCCACCGCCCAGGGCCTCACCAACGTCACCTTCCTCGACCCGCTCTCAAAAACCCGCCTCGCCGGGTTGCTGGCCGGCAGCCAGGTGGCGCTGCATTGCCTGGCGCCGCACCCCGCCTTCGCCGAATACACGGCGCCCAACAAGCTGATGGACGCCCTGGCCGCCGGCCTGCCCGTGGTCACCAACGTGCCCGGCCATGCCGCCCGGGTGGTGGCGGAAGGCCCCTCGGGCCTGGCCGTACCGCCGGCCGACCCCGCCGCCATGGCCCAGGCCCTGCTGCACCTGGCCGAGGCCAGCGGCCAGCGCCTGGCCATGGGCCGCGCCGCCCGGCAACAGGCGGTGCGCCGCTGGGACCGCCGGCTGCTGGCACAACGCTTCTGCGCCGCCGCCGAACAAGCCGCCCACCGGCCATGACCGCCCCGCTGGTCTGCATGCTCTCAGCCGCCCATCCGGCCACCGATGTGCGGGTGGTGGGCAAGCAGGGCGCCGCCCTGGCCGCCGCCGGCTGGCGCGTGCTGCATCTCTGCCCGGCCCAGCCGCAGGCCCCCGCCATGGCCTCGGGCGTTGCCATCCAGGGCTTTCCCCACACCCGAGGCTGGCGCGGCCGGGTGCTCGGCATTCCCGCCCTGGCCCGCCGCGCCGCCGCCACCGGCGCCGCCGTGCTGCACGCGCATGAACCGGATTCCTGGCTGGCCGCCTGGCTCGCCGCCCGCCGCACCGGCGCCCGCCTGGTGCTGGACGTGCATGAGCATTACCCCAGCCGGCTGAACCCCTATCTGCCCCGCCCGCTGCGCCCGCTGCTGGGTCCGCTGGCCCGCGCCGGGCTGGCCGCCTTCTGCCGCTGGGCCGCCCGCCGCGCCCATGCCGTGGTTCTGGCGAAGGACGGCCTGGCCGCTGATTTCGCCCCCGCCCCGCGCCTGGTGCCGGTGCGCAATTACGCTCTGCCCCTGGCCATCACCCCGCGCCGCCACGCTGAACGCCCGCTGACCCTGCTGCATCTGGGCGCGCTGGGCCGCAGCCGTGGCTGGCCGGAAATGCTCGCCGCCCTCGCCCTCTGCCCGCCCGAAACCCGGCTGCACCTCGTCGGTCGCTTCACCGATGACTCCGAGGCCGAATTCAACGCCCGCGCCGTCACCCTCGGCCTGGCGCCGCGCATCACCACCACGCCCTGGCTGCCGCACGCCGCCGCCCTGGCCGCCGCCGCCCAGGCCGATATCGGTCTGGTACTGTTCCAACCCGGCGAGGCCAACCACACCCTGGCCCTGCCGCACAAACTGTTTGATTGCATGCTGGCAGGCCTGCCCATCATCGCCCCGGCCTTCGCCACCGAGGTTGCCGGCATCATCCAGGCCGCCGGCTGTGGCGAGTTGGTGGACAGCGCCGACCCCGCCGCCATCGCCGCCGCCGTGGCCGCCCTGGCCAGCCCGGCCCGGCGGCAGGCACTGGGCCAGGCCGGCCGCACCGCCGCCCTCGGCCCCTTCGGCTGGCCGGCCGAGGCCGAACGTCTCACCGCCCTGTACCGCGAGTTGGCGCCGCTTACCGCCGGCCCGGCGCCCGGCGCCCGGCGTCTGAGGGGCGCGAAGCTGCAAGCTTCGCGCACTCAACAAATGCCGCTCAACCCGCCGGGTTGAGCTTGTCCTCGGTCTTGGTCTCGAAGTCGCTCGCCTCATGCCGCTCGCGCAGCTGGCTCGCTGGTTCGCCCTGCACCCGGTTCACCATGCGGCCGCGCTTCACTGCCGGGCGCTGGGCAATCGCCTCGGCCCAGCGCAGCACGTTCGGGTACTCCTGCACCGAAAGGAAGGTCGCGCTGTCGCCGTACAGCGCCCCGCGCACCAGCCCGCCATACCAGGGCCACACCGCCATATCGGCAATGCTGTACTCCGCCCCGGCCAAATAGGCGCTCTCGGCCAGCCGGCGGTCCAGCACATCCAGCTGGCGCTTGGTTTCCATGGCAAAGCGGTTGATCGGGTACTCCATCTTGAACGGCGCATAGGCATAGAAATGCCCAAACCCGCCGCCCAGGTAAGGCGCGCTGCCCATCTGCCAGAACAACCACGAAAGACACTCGGCCCGCCCCGCCGTATCGGTGGGCAGGAAGGCGCCGAACTTCTCGGCCAGGTGCAGCAGAATCGCTCCGCTCTCAAACACCCGTACCGGCGTCGGCCCGCTGCGGTCCAGCAGCGCCGGAATCTTCGAATTCGGGTTCACATCCACAAAGCCGCTGCCGAATTGCTGGCCATCGCCAATCTTGATCAGCCAGGCATCGTATTCGGCGCCGCTATGGCCCAGGGCCAGCAGCTCCTCCAGCAGAATGGTCACCTTCTGCCCGTTGGGCGTGGCCAGGGAATACAGCTGGAACGGGTGCCGCCCCACGGGCAGCGCCTGTTCATGCGTGGCGCCAGCCACCGGCCGGTTGATATTGGCGAAGCGCCCGCCATTCTCCTTGTCCCAAACCCAAACCTTGGGGGGCGTGTATTCGCTGCTGCTCATGGACCTGCTCTCCGGGTGTTGCCGCAAAGAGTGGCGTCGTCACCGGGGCGGCGCAACCCGGGCCTACCAATCCATCAGGTAAAACAGCAGGAAGATGGCGGGCGGCAGCAGCACCACGGCAAGGGCAACAATGCCACCCCGGCTCGCCCGCTCCTCGCGGTCGGCCTCCCGGTTGGCGCTGAACTCCTTGCCCTGCCACCACATGGCCCCAGCGTAATCCCGCCAGGGCCCGGAATGGAATCCAAATCCATCCGCATGCCGCTCCCCGCTGGAATCGCCCGCCGCCGCGGCCTATAGCGTTTTGCATGGCCATCCGCGCGCCCTACCGCATTCTGTTGAACCTGCTGCTCGACAGCATCCTCGCCGCCCTGGCGGTGCCCCTGGCGCTGCTGCTGGCCGCCCCGGGCGCCTGGCCCGCCACCGGCCTGTGGTGGCTGGCGGCACTGCCCGGCGCCGTGGCCGCGCTGCTCGCCGCCGGGCTGCCGCTGCGCCTGTCGCAGCAATATCTCCGCTTCGCCGGCCTGCCAGACCTGTTGGCCATTGCCGGTGCCTCGGCCGGCGCCGCGCTGCTGTTTGCCACGCTGCAACAGGCAGTGGGCGCCTGGGCCTCGCCCAACCCCGCCTTCCCGGCCATCCATGCCCTGGTGCTGGCGGCGCTGCTCGGCGGCCTGCGCGTGCTCGGCCGGCTGCGCCACGCCCGCCGCGGGCCGGAGCCCGAAGTGGCCCCGCAACCCGTGCTGCTGGTGGGTGCCGGAGACGGCGCCGACCTCTTCATCCGCGCCCTCACGGGTGAACGCTCGCCGATCTATCGCGTCATGGGCATCCTCTCCCTGCGCTCGCGCCAGGCTGGCCGCCGCATCCATGGCGCCCCCATCCTCGGCACGGTGGACGAAGCCGGCGCCGTGCTGGAACGCCTGCGCGCCGAAGGCCGCCTGCCCGCGCTCATCGTGGTGGCCGACGCCCAGGTGCCCGGCAGCGCGCTGGAAGGCCTGCTCGACGCCGCCGACCGCCACGGCGTGCCGCTGCGCCGCGTGCCTCGCCTGACCACGCTGGACCCACCCCGCCGCCGCGCCGACCGGCTGGAAGGCGCCGAAACCCCGCGCCTGCAACTCCGCCCCGTGGTGATCGAGGAATTGCTCGACCGCCCGCAGGTCCCGCTGGACCGCGAAGGCATGGCCCGGCTCATCCAGGGCCGCCGCGTGCTGGTCACGGGTGCCGGCGGCACCATCGGCGGCGAACTCGCGCGTCAGGTTGCCGCACTCGGCCCGGCCCAGCTCACCCTGCTCGACCACGGCGAATACGCGCTCTACGAAATCGACCTGGAGCTGCGCGAACGCCATGGCGACGTCATCCGCCGCGCCGTGCTGGCCGATGTGCGCGACGAAGCCCGCATCCGCCAACTGTTCCAGGAACAACGCCCGGAACTGGTCTTTCACGCCGCCGCGCTGAAGCACGTGCCCATGGTGGAAAACGACCCGCTGGAGGGCCTGCAAACCAATGCGCTCGGCACCCGCGTGGTGGCCGACGCCGCCCGCGAAGTCGGCTGCCGCGCCATGGTGTTCATCAGTACCGACAAGGCGGTGAACCCCACTTCGGTCATGGGCGCCAGCAAGCGGCTGGCCGAAATGTACTGCCAAAGCCTGGACGTGCTGGCCCGCGCCGCCGGCCGCGACGGCGCCCGCCCCAACGGCAGCGGCATGCGCTGCGTCACCGTGCGCTTCGGCAATGTGCTGGGCAGCACCGGCAGCGTGGTGCCGCTGTTCCGCCGCCAGCTGGAACGCGGCGGCCCGCTCACCGTCACCCACCCCGACATGCGCCGCTACTTCATGACCGTGCGTGAAGCCGTGGGCCTGGTGCTGCAAGCCAGCGTCATCGGCGCCGAGGACCGCGCCGACCAGCCGCCGGAACTCTCCGAAGGCGGCATCTTCGTGCTGGATATGGGCAAGCCGGTGAAGATCGTGGACCTCGCCCGCCGCATGATCCGGCTGGCCGGGCTGCGCCCGGATGAGGACGTGGAAATCCGCTTCACCGGCCTGCGCCCGGGCGAAAAGCTGTTTGAGGAAATGTTCCACGGCCAGGAACCGCCCCGCCCCACGGCCTTCGAGGGGCTGCTGGTGGCCACGCCGCGCACCGCCGACGCCGCCCTGGTGGGCCGCGCCATCGACGAAGTGGCCGCCGCCTGCCGTGGCGGCAACCCCCGCGCCGCTCTGGCGCAGCTCTCGCGGTTGGTGCCGGAATTCGACCACAACGCCGACGCGGTGGTGGGCAAGACCGCGCCTTAGGGGAGACAGGAATACAGGAATATTTTCCTTGATTCCCTACATCCCCATCCCCTAGGCTCCGCCCTTTTGGTCAGGAGCCAGCCGCTGCCCAACCTTGCCTCTTTCGCCGGCCCAACCCCCAGCCACCCCCCGCCCCGGGCTATTTGTCCGAAAGCCGCAGCGCCGCCCTTCCGGCCCCGGCAACCGACTCCTGAAATAATATCGCGTGCTCCGACTCCCGCATCGGTTGGTCCGCAAAACCCACCGCCGCCTGCCCCGCCCCTGCCAATTTGTCCGAAACCCGCAGTCCCACCCCACCCACAAAATTGCCGCGTTGCAGCATGAAACCAGCAGTGACTTTCCCACCCGCCCCGGCCCGCGTATTCCTGGGCGTGACATTGTCGTGAGCACCCCATGACCACCGCCCAAAAGCCCATCGCCTTCTTCGACATGAAGGCACAGCAGAACCTGATCCGCGCCGATATCGACCGCCGCATCGCCACGGTGCTGGATTCAGGCCGCTTCGTCATGGGGCCAGAGGTTGAGGAGCTGGAGCAGAAGCTGGCCGCCTATACCGGCGCCGCCCATTGCATCGGCGTTTCCTCAGGCACCGATGCCCTGCAGATCGCCATGATGGCCGAGGATATCGGCCCGGGTGACGCGGTATTCCTGCCCGCCTTCACCTATACCGCCACGGCGGAAGTGCCCCTGGTGCTCGGCGCCACCCCGGTTTTCGTGGATGTGGAGGAAAGCACCTTCAACATCGACCTGGCCGACCTCAAGCGCCGCGTGGCCGCCGTGCGGAAGGAGGGCAAGCTGCGCCCCCGCGCCGTGGTGGGGGTGGACCTCTACGGCCGCGCCGCCGACTGGCCCGCCATTCTGAAGCTGTGCGAAGACGAAAAAATGTTCGCGCTGGATGACGCCGCCCAGGCCTTTGGTGGTGCGCTGGGCAATAAGCGGCTGGGCGCCTGGGCGCATGCCACGGCGTGCAGCTTCTACCCCACCAAGACGCTGGGCTGTTACGGTGATGGCGGCGCCATCCTGACCGACGACGCCGACCGCGCCGAGCTGTATCGCAGCCTGCGCCAGCACGGTGAAGGCAAGTCTCGCTACGAGGTGCTGCGTACCGGCATGAATGGCCGGCTCGACAGCATGCAGGCCGCCGTGCTGCTGGCCAAGCTGCCGCTGCTGGAAGGCGAGCTGGCCGCCCGCGACCGCGTGGCCCAGCGCTACGCCGCCAAGCTGGCCGGCGCGGTGAAAACCCCGGCCACCCTGCCCGACGGCGTGCATGCCTGGGGCATCTACTCGATATTGCTGGAAAGCGCCGCCGCCCGCGCCAAGGTGCAGGCCGCCATGCAAGCCCAGGACGTGCCCAGCGCCATCTACTACCCGCGCCCGCTGCACAAGCAGCCGGCCTATGCCGCCGCCCATGCCCAGGCCGCCGCCGGCCCGCTGCCGGTCAGCGAGGATTTGTGCGAGCGCATCCTCTGCCTGCCCATGCACCCCTACCTGGATGATGCCCAGGTGGACCGCGTGGCCGCGGCGGTGCGCGCCGGGCTGTAGCGAAGTTGTTGCGCCCACCCCCTTGCTTGCGCTTGCATGGCGTTTGCAAGTCAGGGGGTGGTTGCCATGCAGCGGCGCAGCCTATTGGCCGTGGCGGGTGCCATGGCGCTCAACCCGGCCCAGGCCACCGAGCCGGTGGACGTGGCCCTGGTGCTGGCCGTGGATGTCTCGCGCTCCATCGACCCCGACGAGGCCCGGCTGCAACGCGAGGGCTACCGCACGGCGGTGAGCGACCCCAAGGTGCTGGAAGCCATTCGCGGCGGCATGACCGGCGCCATCGGCCTGGCCTATGTGGAATGGGCGGGCGGCGAGTATCAGCGCCTGGTGCTGCCCTGGACGCGCATTGGCAGCCAGGTGGAGGCCGAGGCCTGGTCCACCAAGCTGGCCGAGGCGCCGCGCGCCTCGCTGTCCTGGACCTCGATCAGCGGGGCACTGAACTTCTCCCGCCGGGTCATGGCGGAAAGCCCCTTCGAGGCGACGCGCCGGGTTATCGATGTCTCGGGCGATGGCGTGAACAATTCCGGCCCGCCCTTGCCGGAAGCGCGGGATGCGGTGGTGGCCGAGGGCATTGTCATCAACGGCCTGCCCATCATCAACGACCGCCCGACCTTTGGCCGCATGCCGCCAGTGCCGCTGGACGAATACTTCCGCGACAGCGTCATCGGCGGCTCGGGCGCCTTCATGATCGTGGCCGAAAATTTCGAGAGTTTCGGCAATGCGGTGAAGCGCAAGCTGATCCGCGAGATCGCCGGGCTGCCGGGGCCGGTTTATGGCTAACCCCGTGTGACGGGCAGCGCCAGGGTGATGAGCCAGCAGGCGGCGAGCATGAGCGCCGAGCCGGCCAAACACGCAAAAATGCCGCCCCAACCATAGAGCAGGCCGGAGAGCAGAATACCGCCGAAGCGGCCGGCGGCATTGGCGGCGTAGTAGAAGCCGACATCCTCGGCCGCCTTGGCGCTGCCGGCATAGGCCAGCACCAGGTAGGAATGCACCGAGGAATTCACCGCGAAGGCGAAGCCAAACACGCCGAGGCCGAGCGTGACCACGAGGTCGGGCCGCGCCACCTCGGCGACCAGCGCCAGGGCCAGCGCCGCCGGCACCAGCGCCAGCAGCAGCGACCAAAGGCGGGCGGCGGGAACCTCGGTGGCGAGGCCATCGGCGCTGCGTTTTACCAGGGCGGGCGCGGCGGCCTGCACCAGGCCGTAGCCGATGGTCCAGAGCGCGAGGAAGCCGCCGACCATGGGGAAGGTCCAGCCCTGGGCGTAGAGGAAGACCGGCAGGCCGACGACGAACCAGACGTCTCGGGCGCCAAACAGCACCACCCGGGCGGCGGCGAGCAGGTTGACGCCGCGGCTTTTGCCGAAGAACTCCTTGATGGATTTCGAGGCCTTGGCCTTGCCCATCAGCGGCGGCAGGGCAAGCACCACACCGGCCAGCACCAGCCCCAGCGCCGCCGCCATGGCCCAAAGCGCGCCATGGAAGCCGAGGGTTTCCAGCAGCACGCCGCCAAGGAAGAAGCCGAAGCCCTTCATGGCGTTCTTGCTACCGGTGAACCAGGCGACCCAGCGGAAGAGTTGGCCGCTGGCCTCTCCGGCCGTGAGTTTGATGGCGGATTTGCTGGCTGTCTTCGTCAGGTCCTTCGCCACGCCGCAAATGCCCTGGGCGCCCACGGCCCAGGCGACGGAGAGGGCCTCGCTCCAGTCCGGCGCCATGGCCGAGAGCATGAGGAAGCCGAGGATTTGCGTGGCCAGCCCGACCGCCAGCATGCGGGCAATGCCGAAGCGCGTGGCCAGCCAGCCGCCGATGAGGTTGGCGCCGATGCCGGCGGCCTCATACAGCAGGAACAGGAAGGCGAGGGTGAAGGGCGAATAGCCGAGCCGGAAGAAATGCAGCAGCACCAGCATGCGCAGGGCGCCATCGGTCAGCGTGAAGCCCCAATAGGCGGCGGTGACGATGGCGTAGTTGCGCATGGCTAGATGCCCACGGCCTGCAGGTGGCAGGCCAGGTCCACCATGCGGCAGGCGTAGCCCATCTCGTTGTCGTACCAGGCGTAGACCTTCAGCAAGGTGCCGTCGGTGACCATGGTGCTGAGCGCGTCGACGATGCTGCTGCGGGTATCGCGGGCATAGTCGGCGGAGACCAGGGGGCGGTCCTCATAGCCCAATATGCCGGCGAGCGGGCCGGCGGCGGCGGCGCGGAACAGGGCGTTGACCTCCTCGGCACTGGTCGCGCGCTGCATCTCGAACACGCAGTCGGTGATGGAGGCGTTGAGCACCGGCACGCGCACGGCGTGGCCGTTCAGCTTGCCCTTCAGTTCCGGGTAGATCACCGCGATGGCGGTGGCGCTGCCGGTGGTGGTGGGTTGCAGGCTCATCATGGCGCTGCGGGCGCGGCGCAGGTCCTTGTGCGGGGCGTCGTGCACCACATTGGTGTTGGTGGGGTTGTGGATGGTGGTGATCTGGCCATGCCTGATGCCGATGACCTCGTGCACCACCTTGACCACCGGGGCGAGGCAATTGGTGGTGCAGGAAGCGGCGGTGACGATGGGGTGCAGGGCCGGGTTGTAGAGCTGTTCATTCACGCCGATGACGACGTTGAGCACGCCATCGACCTTCACCGGGGCGGCGACGATGACGCGCTTGGCGCCGCGCTTGAGGTGGCCTTGCAGCACTTCGGGCGTGAGGAATTTGCCGGTGCATTCCAGCACCACATCCACGCCGTGATCGCCCCAGGGGATGTCTGCGGGTGTGGCATGGGCGGAGAAGGAGAGGCGGCGGTCGCCGATATGGATGCTGTCGCCCTCCACACCGAAGCGCGGGCCACGCCAACGGCCCTGCACGCTGTCGAATTCCAGCAGATGGGCACAGGCGGCGGCGCCGCCCTTGATTTCGTTGAGGTGGACAACGTCGAGCCGGTTGCCGTGGCGCGGGTCATCCTGCTGCCGTTCGGCGGCGCCGAGGGCGGCGCGCAGGGCCAGGCGGCCAATGCGGCCCATGCCGCTGATGCCAACGCGCATCTCAGCGCACCCCAGCCGATTGCAAGGATTGCAATGGACTGGCCAATTCGTCGATGCGGGCCTTCAGCGCCATGCGGTCCAGCGTGGTGAAGGGCAGGCTGGTGAAGATGCCGAGGCGCCGGCGCAGGGCGGCGTAGAGTTCGTTCAGCAGGGTGGCGCGCTCGGCCGGGTTGCCGGCGAACTTGGCGGGGTCCGGCAGCGGCCAGGCAGCGGTCATGCTGGTTTGGCCGAAATCGGGGCAGACCTGACCATTCAGCGTGTCGCAGAGGGCGATGACGAAATCCATCTGCGGCGCAGCCGGGCCGCTGAACACGTCCCAGGATTTCGAGCGCAGGCCGGAGACGTCGTGGCCCAACGTCTTCAGATGGGCCAGAACCTCTGGCAATGGGCCGGTGGTACTGGGCTCGGAGCCGGCCGAGAAGCCATGGAAGCGGCCGCCGCCGATATCCGTCAAAATGGCTTCCGCCATGATGGAGCGGGCGGAATTATGCGTGCAGAGAAACAGCACGTTGAAGGTCGCGGGCATGGCCGTTGTTTCCCTGGATGGTTCGAAGAGCTGGTGCAGGTCGCCACAGCGGGCGGGGTTACCGTCGCAACAGGCGTCAGCAAGGAAGGCGAGCAGCGCGCGCAGCTGGGCGACCTGGGCGGCGTAGATCAGGCTGCGGCCCTGACGCGTGGCGGCGATGAGGCCGACCTGATCCAGCGCCTTCAGGTGGAAGGACAGGGTGGAGGCCGGCACGCCGAGTTGGGCGGCCACATCGCCAGCCGCCATCCCAGTGGGGCCGGCAGCCAGCAGAGCGCGCAACAGAGCAAGCCGGGTGGGCTGGCCCAGGGCGGTCAGGGTGAGGGCGGCGGCTTCTAATTCCATATTTTCAGAATAATGGAATTGATGGGGTGTTGGGTGAAGCTTTGGTGACGGCGGCGGCGGTTCAGGCCGGGCGGTGGCGGCGGAGGAAATCCACCACCGCGCTTTCCTGCGCGGCCAGGTGGTCGGGGCCGCGCCATTCGGTCAGCACCTCCACCCCCGGCAGCAGGGCGGCGAGTTCGGCGCTGGTGGCGGCGGGATGGGGAATATCGGTGCCGGGCAGCAGCATGGTGGGGGCCGGGCAGGCACGGGCGAAGGCACGGTCGACGCAGAAAACGAAGTCGTGGTCCCACATGTTGCGGCCAAAGGCGGCAATGGCGGCTTCGTCCAGGCTGGGTCGGGCGGCGCGTTGCTCCAGGCTCCAGGCGCGGTGGCTGTCGGGGAAGTAGGTTGGGTGTTCGGGGTGGACGCCGATGGGGTTTTGCAGCACGGCGGCGGTAACGCGCTGCGGCGCGGCGGCCACGGCATTCAGGCAATAGCTGCCACCGATGCAGCCGCCCAGCACATGGAAGCGGCTGAAGCCAAGATGATCCATCAGCGCCAGATGGTCTGCGGTGTAGGTATGCCAGCCATGGTCGGCGTGGATTTCAGTTTGCGATTGGCCGGCGTTGCGCTGGTCCATGGCGATGGCGGTGAAGCCGGCGGCGGGCAAAGCGCGGGTCCAGTCCACCCAGGGGCGGGGCGGGCCTTCGGCCGGGCTGGGCCACATTTCCATGCGCGAGCGCAGGCCGCCGGGGGCGAAGAGCAGCACCGGGAAGCCCTGGCCGTGCACCTGGTAGTGAATGGTGCCGTCGGGGCGGTTCAGGACGGGCATGGCGGCTTCCTCCGGCTTTGGTGCCGGCATCTTCCGCCAGGGGTGGGTGGGCAGCAAGCCGCGCCCGGGGCAGTGGCTCGGGGGCGGTGGCTTACGGTGCGGCGGCTTCCAGCGCGGCGGCGATGGAGGCCAGGCGCATATCGGCGCCACGCCAGCCGATGATGGAGAGGCCGCAGGGTTTGCCGCCCACCGTGCCGAGCGGCAGGTTGAGCTGCGGCAGGCCAACCAGCCCGGCGAAGGAGGTGGTGATGCCGATGCGGGCCTGGAGGGCGTCGATTTCCGGCAGCGGCAGGCCGAGCGGCGGGGCGACGAAGGGCGTGGTGGGCAGGCAGAGGATGGCGCCGCCTTCCAGCAGGCGGCGGGCCTGGTCCACCACCTGGCGGCGGACGATGCGGGCGACGGCAACCTGGTCAGCGGTGATGGCGGAGCCGCCGGCCAGGTTGCGGGCAATGTTGTAGGCGAAGGTGGGGTTTTCCCGCTCGATCCAGGGGCGGAAGGTGGCCCAGGATTCGGCGCGTTGCAGGATGTTGCGCTGGCCGGCCCAGGTTTCCAGCTCGCCCGGTTCACCCAGATTCATGCGGGTGAGGCCGCCGAGCAGGGTGCCGAGACGGGCGGCGGCGGGTTGCAGGGCGGCGGCAACATCAGGGTCGGCCAGGGCGAAGGCGTCCTCGGCCAGCAGCAGGCCGCCGGGGGCGGTGGGGCTGGGCAGGGTTTCGCCGAACATGACGGCGGCGGCGCGGGCGAAGGTGGCGGCGTCTCGGGCGAACCAGCCGACCGTGTCGAAAGTCGGGGCCTGGGCCAGCAGGCCGGCGACGGAGATGCGGCCATGGGTGGGGCGCAGACCGTAGAGGCCGCAAAGGCTGGCGGGGACGCGGACGGAACCGCCGCTGTCGGTGCCGAGCGCGATGTCGGCGAGGCCGGCGGCGACGACCGAGGCCGAACCGGAGGAGGAGCCGCCGGGCAGGCAGCCGGGCGCCGCCGGGTTGGGCGGGGTGCCGTAGAACTGGTTGTAGCCGAGAATACCGAGCGAGATTTCGCAGGTGATGGTTTTGCCGGCGAGGTTGGCGCCGCCTTCCAGCAGGCGCTGCACCGCCCAGGCATGCGCGGTGGGCACCGGGTGGGTGCGGCCCCAGTCCGGGTTGCCGCCGATGGTGGGTTGGCCGGCGACGTCGAACAGGTCCTTCGCGGCGAAGGAGAGGCCGGCGAGCGGGCCGCCGGAGGTGCCGGGCAGGGTGTAGCGCGGGCCGGGGAGGAAGCCGGTCTCAGGGTGCTGCATGGGTGGCTTCCTTCTGCAACCAGGCGGCGCCGGGCACGGCCGCGAACAGGGCCTTGGTATAGGGGTGCTGCGGCGAATGGTAGATGTCGGTGGTGTCGGCAAGCTCGACGATGCTGCCGTGGCGCATGACGGCGATGCGGTCACAGATTTGCAGCGCCACGCGCAGGTCATGCGTGACGAAGAGCAGGGAGAGTTGCAGCCGGGCCTTGATATCGGCGAGCAGGGCGAGGACCTGGGCCTGGACGCTGACATCGAGGGCGGAGACGGGTTCATCCGCCACCAGCACCTGCGGGCGCAGTGCCAGGGCGCGGGCGATGCCGATGCGCTGGCGCTGGCCGCCGGAGAATTCATGCGGGTAGCGGTCCGCAGCGGAGGGGTCGAGCCCGACGAGGCCGAGGAGTTCGCGGGCGCGGGCTTCGGCTTCGGCCTGCGGCAGACCGTGGATGATGGGGCCCTCGGCGATGACATCCACGATGCGCTGGCGCGGGTTGAGCGAGGCGTAGGGGTCCTGGAAGATCATTTGGATCTTTTGCCGATGCGGGCGCATCAGGCGCTGCGGCGTGCGGGTGATTTCGTCGCCATCCAGCACAATATCGCCACTGTCGATGGTGAGCAGGCGCGTCATGGC
>CANFIE010000041.1 GCA_947446625.1 Acetobacteraceae bacterium
CGCCAGGCGCACGCCACGGGTATGGCGCCAGTACAGCCGGTACAGCAGCACCCCGATCAGCAGCAGCCCGGCCATGATGTGCAGGCTGATCATCGTGCGCCGCCCGGGCGAGCCGCCGGTGGTCACCAGGTCAATGATGTGCGCCTGGCACCATTGGAAAACCACCAGCCCGGCGGTCAGCCAATGCAGCCAAATGGTGGTGCGGTCGTAGCGTTCGCTCATTGGGAGGACTCTCTCACAGCCGATACAGTTGCAGGGTCAGGGCACGGCCACGGGTATAGTTGATCCCGCTCACCATCCCAACCTGGCGTGGGGCCACACCCAGCCGCGCCACTTCACGCTGAAAAGCTGCCTCGGCCCGGTCCCCCACCGCAACCACCCGGCCCTGTTCGGCGGCCAGGAAGCGCGCCGCATCCTCGCCGGTGCGCAGCAGGCTGATGCCGGTGCCCAGGGCAAAAACCGCCGAGGGCTCGGCATAGCTGGTCACGCCAAAGTGATCGGGCGGCAGGCCCGGCGCCACCCGCGCCACCTCGGCGGCCAGCCGCTCACTGACCCAAATGGTGCGCAAACCCGGCAGCACGCCTTCCAGCACGCCCAGGTAAACCGGCGCCACGAACACGCAGCCCGCCAGCGCCGCCGCCGCCCAATTGCCGCGCGCCCGCCAGGCCAGCACCGCGCCGCCCAGCAGCAGTGCGCCCAGCAGGGCCACCGGCCCGCCCCAGGCCAGGCCACCTTCAAGCCGCCAGGGCAGCGCCAAGGCCAGCACGGCCAACCCAGCCGCAACGCCCAGCAGCGCCGCCAGCCCCAGCCAGCGCAACCAGCGCGGCGGCGCCCGGCGCAGCGGGTCCAGCGCCCAGGCGGCGCCCAGCAGCATCAGGGCCGGGAACATGGGCAGCACGTAGTGTGGCAGCTTGGTCTGCACTGCCTCGAACAGCAGCCAACTCGGCACGATCCAGGCCAGCAGGAAGCGGGTGGCCGGCGCCAACCTGGCCCGCCAGGCCCCCGGCAGCGCCGCCAACACCACCCAACTGGAGGGAAACGCCGCGATGGCGAAGCTCAACACATAATAGCCCGGCGGGCCCCAGTGCTTTTCCTCGCCGGCACCCACCTTGCCCAGCATGTCGCCGCCCACGGCCTGGCTGAAAAAGCGGCCCTCAGTGGCAATGCCGATGGCTACCAGCCAGGGCAGCGCCACGGCCAGCATCAACGGCACGCCCCAGGCCGGGCGCAGCGCGCGCCACCAGGCGGTGCCGCCCGGCGTGCCACGGTCGGCAATGGCTAGGGTTACGCCGCTCAGCACCACCACCAGCGGGCCGATCGGGCCCTTGAGCAAAATCGAAACGCCCAGAATCAGCCAGAACGCCGCCGCATCCCGCGCCGCGAAGGCGGTGGGGCGCAGATAGGCCTGGCCGAACAGCCCCATGGCCGCCACCACGCTGGCCAGCAGGGCGGCGTCGGTCTTGGCGATATGGGCTTCCACCGTCAGCAGCATGCAGGAACCCAACATGGCCGCGCCCAGCCAGGCCGGCCGCCGGCCCACCAGCCCACGCCCCCAATGGAAGGTGGCCAGCACCGCCAGCAGCGCACCCAGCAGCGATGGCACCCGGTAGGGCCAGATCTGCGTCTGGTTGCCCAAGTGCAGCGCCTCGGCCAGCCGCACGGTGGTGACCTGGAGCCAGTGGATTCCTACCGGCTTTTTGTTGCGCTCCTCGTCCTGGTACCTGATCCGCACATGGTCCCCGGTCTCCAGCATTTGCCGGGTAGCCTGGGCGAAGCGGGCTTCGTCGCGGTCCGAGGGCGGCAGGGTGAAGAAGCCCGGCAGCCACAGCACCAGGCAGAGCAGCACCAGCGCCAGGCGCGGGCGGCGCTCCACGGCGGGCAAAACGCGGTCAGAGACGGCTTGGATCTGGCTCAGCATGCTGCGCGCACTAGCATGAGAGGCGGCTGGGGGCCATAAACCGCCCCTTCATGCCCCGTACCAAACCCACCCAGGCCCCGCCGCAGCCCGCCCGCACCACGGCGCTGGCGCTCATCAACGCTGTCCTCATCAAGCACCGTGCGCTTGAGGAAGCCCTGGACGCCGTGCCCCGTGTGGTGGAGCCGCGCGACAAGGCCGCCGCCCACCGCATTGCCGCCGCCGTGCTGCGGCGTGCCGGCAGCCTGGATGCGGCGCTGGAGCCGTTTTTGCGCCGCAACCCGCCCGATGAGGTGCGCAACGCCCTGCGCCTGGCCGCCGCCGAGCTCTTACTTTTAGGCACCCCTGCGCATGCCGCGGTGAATGGTGCGGTGGGCTTGGTGCCGCGGCCCTTCGCCGGGCTGATGAACGCCGTGCTGCGCAAGGTGGCCGAGGCTGGCCCCGCCGCGCTGGAAGGGCTGGATGCCGAGCGGCTGGACACGCCGGGCTGGCTCTACAGCGCCTGGCAGCAGGCCTATGGCACCGGGGTGCGCAGCATTGCCGCCGCCCATTGGGTGGAAGCACCGCTGGACCTGACCCTGGCCCCGGGAGCCGAGGCGCCGGAGGGCGGCGAGCAGCTTTCCACCGGCAGCTGGCGCTACCCCGCCGGCACGCGGGTGACGGAGCTGACCGGCTTCGCCGAGGGGAAATTCTGGGTCCAGGATGCCGCCGCCGCCCTGCCGGCCCGGCTGCTGAACCCCCGGCCCGGCGAGCTTATTGCCGACCTCTGCGCTGCGCCCGGCGGCAAGACCGCGCAGCTGGCTGCCGCCGGCGCCACGGTGGTGGCGGTTGAGCGGGAAACCCGGCGCATTGCCCGGCTGCGGGAAAACCTGGCCCGGCTGAACCTGACCGCCCAGGTGGTGGAGGCCGATGCCGCCGAATGGGCTCCGAGCGAACGGTTTGATGCCGTGCTGCTGGATGCGCCCTGCACTGCCACCGGCACCATTCGCCGCCACCCGGATGTGCCGCACCTGAAGCGGGCCAAGGATGTGCAGACCCTGGCCGCCGCCCAGGCTCGGATTCTGGCCAATGCCGCCAAGCTGTTGAAGCCAGGCGGGCGGCTGGTATTCGCCACCTGCTCGTTGCAGCCCGAGGAAGGCGAGGCGCATTTGGCTGCCGCCGGGGCGCTGGGCCTGACGCACCACCCGTTTTTGCCCACCGAGCTGCCGGGCCTGGCCCATGCACTGACCCGCGAGCGGGCGCTGCGCACCCGGCCCGATTACTGGACGGAAAAGGGTGGTATGGATGGGTTTTTCGCGGCGCGCTTTGTGAAGGAAGGCTGAAGCGGCGCAGCAGCCGCCTTGCCCCCGCCAAACCCGCAACGCTAGAACGCGCCATGCCCCCCGCACCCGTCCGAATCGCCCCCTCGCTGCTCGCTGCCGACTTTTCCCGCCTGGGGGAGGAAGTGCGCGCCATAACCGCTGCCGGCGCCGACTGGCTGCATCTGGATATCATGGACGGCCATTTCGTCCCCAATATCAGCTTTGGCCCGCTGCTGGTCGAGAAGCTGCGCAAGCACTGCCCGCTGCCGTTTGATGTCCACCTGATGATCTCACCGGTGGACAGCTACCTGGAAGCCTTTGCCAAGGCTGGCGCCGATCTCATCAGCCTGCACCCGGAAGCCGGGCCGCATCTGCACCGCAGCCTGCAAACCATCCGCGCCCTGGGCAAAAAGGCCGGGGTGGTGCTGAACCCGGCCACGCCGATCTCGGCGGTGGAAAACGTGCTGGACCTGACCGACCTGATTTTGGTGATGAGCGTCAATCCGGGCTTTGGCGGTCAATCCTTCATTGACAGCCAGTTGACGAAAATCGCCAGCCTGCGCCGAATGATCGATGCTTCCGGCCGCGATATCGCGTTGCAGGTGGATGGCGGGGTTACCGCCACCACCGCGCCGCGCTGCATCGCCGCCGGGGCCGATGTGCTGGTGGCGGGCACAGCGGTGTTTGGCGCGGCGGACTATGCCGCTGCCATTTCGGTGCTAAGGGGCTGATGCGTGCCGGCTTCATCCTGAAGCGCATGCGGACTAGCTTGAGTGACAAGGCGCGGCCCTGATTTTGGGCCAGGAAACGGGGGAGCATGCTGCACATGGGCTTGTTCGACGGCACCCGCCGCTTCTTTTCGGGCATCAAGCCCGCGCGCGCGCCGGAAGCCCTGGCGCGCTCCTTCCGTGACCTGTGGCCGGGCGATGCCGCCCGGGGTGTGGCCCTGCTGCGCGGCGAATTCGAGGTTGCCGGCACCACCCTGGCGCTGGAGCCGGCGCCGGAGCACATCACCGGCCCGGCGGGCTGGGACGCGCCCTCCGGCCCCATCACCTGGCGTGCCGCCGCGCATGGCTTTGCCTGGCTGCGCGACCTGCGGGCGCTCGGCAATGACGCCACCCGGCTGCGCGCCCGCGACCTGACCGAGGATTGGCTGCTGCGCGGCTGCCTGGAGGAGCTGGCCATGGCCCCTCAGGTTGCCGCCGCCCGCATCTCGGCCTGGCTGGGCCATTGGGATTTTCTGGCCGCCACCGCCGAGGACGGCTTCCGCAAGCGCCTGCTGGTGCGGCTGGCGCAGGATGCCCGGGGCGTGGTGCTCTCCTTGCCCACCGAGGCGGCGCATCGTGGCGCGCTGGTGACGCTGAAGGGCGCCCTGGCCGGGGCCATTGCGCTGGAGGAGGAAGGCTGGCTGACCCGCGTGACGCGCTGCCTGCCGGATGAGCTGACGCGGCAGTTCAACGCCGATGGCGGGCATGTCGAGCGTTCTCCGCAGCAGCAATTGCTGGCCTGCCAGGACCTGATTGAGATTCGCAACCTGCTCCACGGGGCGGGCATCAGCGTGCCCAACCAACTGGGCGCGGCGCTGGACCGTGCCGGCCTGGCGCTGAGCATGTTCCGCCATGGCGACGGCGCGCTGGCGCTGTTCAATGGCAGCCAGGAGGAAACCGCAGCCCTGGTGGACCTGGTGCTGACCCAGGGGCAGAGCCGCGGCCGCGCCCCCACCTTCCTGACCGAAACCGGGTTTCAGCGCATGCAGGCGCATAAATCCGTGGTGCTGGTGGATTGCGGCCCGCCGCCGGCCGGCCGGGGCAGCGACATTGCCAACAACCTGCCACTGGGCGCCGACCGCTTTGCCCATGCCGGCACGCTGAGCTTTGAGATGTCGGTGGGCCGGGAGCGGCTGATTGTGAATTGCGGTGCCGCGCCGGCCGGAGAGGGTGAATGGCGCGACGCGCTGCGCTCCACCGCCGCCCATTCCACCCTGGTGCTGGCCGACACCAACAGCAGCGAGCTGAAGGACGAAGGCCTGGGCCGCCGGCCCGACCGCGTGGTGGCCGACCGGGTGGAGCATAATGGCCAGCTTTGGCTGGATATGACGCATGACGGCTGGAAAAAGCCGTTTGCCGCCACGCATCGGCGCCGGCTGTACCTTTCCGATACCGGCGACCGGCTGATTGGCGAGGATTTGCTGGAACTGCCCGAGGATGCGGAGGTGCCGCCTTTTACCGTGCGCTTCCACCTGCACCCGGATGTGACCGCCAGCCTGCAGCAGGATGAAAGCGGCGTGCTGCTGCGCCTGCGCAGCGGCCAGGGCTGGCGCCTGCGGGCGCAGAACTGCCAAGTGGAGCTGGAGGAGAGCATCTATCTGGGTGCCGCCCCCTGCAACACCAGCCAGATTGCCCTGCATGCCGGCGCGGGCGCCACCGCGCTGCAATGGGCGCTGACCAAGATTGGCGCGCCCGAGGACGAGGTCCCCGAGGCCGAGGCGCCGCCGGAGGAATAGCGGCGGTCCCATGAAGATCGCCCAGGTTACCAATGTTGATTTCTCCCTGCGTCACTTCCTGCTGCCGCTGATGCGCGGCGCCCGGGAGCGCGGGCATGAGGTGGTAGGCATCAGCGCCGAGGGCCCGCTGCTGGAGGTGCCACGCAGCGAGGGCTTCCGCATCATTGCGGTGCCCTTTGCCCGCAGCCTTTCGCCCAGCGCCAACCTGCGAGCGCTGCGAGCGCTGCGGCAGGTGTTCCGCGAGGAGAAATTCGGGCTGGTGCATGGCCATATGCCGATTTCCGGCCTGCTGGCCCGGCTGGCGGCGCGGGCCGAGGGCGTGCCGCGCGTGGCCTATACCTGCCACGGCTTCCTGTTCAACCAGCCCGGCCCGCTGTGGCGGCGCGGCCTTTCGCTGGGGCTGGAATGGCTTGGCGGCAGGCTGACCGACACGCTGCTGACGGTGAGCGCCGAGGAAGCCGCCGACGCACGGCGGTTGCATATCCATGCCCAGGCCATGGCGGTGCTGAATGGCCGCAACCCTGGCCTGTTCCGGCCCGACCCGGCCGCGCGGGCGGAACTGCGCGCCCAATTAGGCGTGCCGGTGCAGGCGCCGGTGGTCATCGCCGTCTCCAGGCTGGTGCGGCACAAGGGCTACCCGGAGCTGCTGGCCGCCATGCCGGAAGTGCCCGGCGCGCATTTGTGGGTGGTGGGGGAGCGCCTGGCTTCGGACCATGGCGAGGATCTGGAGCCGCATTTCCAGCGCGCCACCGCCCGCATGGGGGGGCGCCTGCACCGGCTGGGCTACCGACACGACGTGGCGCGGCTGCTGGCGGCGGCGGATATCTTCGTGCTGCCGAGCCATTTCGAGGGCCTGCCGATGAGCATCATCGAGGCCATGCTGACCGGGCTGCCGGTAGTTGCCACCGATATTCGCGGCCCGCGGGAACAGGTGGTGCCGGGCGAAACCGGCCTGCTGGTGCCGGCTGGCACCGTGGCGCCGCTGGCCGCCGCCCTGGCCAGCCTGGCCGGCAACCCGGCGCTGTGCGCCAGCATGGGCGCCGCCGGGCGCGCGCGGGCGCTGGAACACTATGACGAGGCCAAGGTGGTGGGGCGGACGCTGGACCTGCTGGGGCTGTAGCGCCTTGCCATCCCGCCCGCAGGCCCTACCCTGGCGGCAACAAAACCCGAGGATCGCCACGGCATGCCGCCGACATTGAACAGCGCCATGCGCCGCAACCTGCTGCTGCTCGCCACCTGCCAGGCGCTGGGCAATTCCGGCAATGTGCTGATGTTCACCGCCACCGCGCTGTCCATCGTCACCTTCTACCCCAACCGGGATCTCGCCACGCTGCCGATCACCTTGCAGCACCTTGGCGTCATGCTCGCGGTGTTCCCGGCTGGGCTGCTGATGCAGCGCTTTGGCCGGCGGCTGGGCTTCCGGGTGGGTTCGGTCTTCGGCATGGCGGGGGCTTCGGTAGTGGGGCTTGGACTGCTGAATGCCAGCTTCATCACCATGTGCCTGGGCGGGCTGCTGCTGGGCTACGCGGTGGCCAGCCTGCAGATGTATCGCTTCGCGGCGGTGGAATTGGTGCCTCCGGCTTATCGCGCCCGCGCCATTTCCTGGGTGACGGCGGGTGGCGTGGCAGCGGGTGTGGTGGGGCCAGCCCTGGTGCGCTGGACGCATGACCAATGGGTGCCGCTCTACCTTGGCTCCTTCGCCGCCATGGTGGTGCTGCACATCATCAGCTTCACCGTCATGTCGTTCATTCGCTTCCCGCCGATGCAGGAGGCCACCCTGGCCGGTGCCGTGGCGCCGGAGCCGCCGCGCCCGCTGCTGGAGATTGCCTGTCAGCCGCGCTTCGTGGTGGCGGTGATTGCCGGCATGATGGCCTCGGGCATCATGTCCTTCGTCATGAGCGCCTCTCCCCTTGCGATTGTGGCCTGCGGCCTGCCGCATACCGAAGCGCAGTTGGTGGTGCTGATGCATGTGCTGGGGATGTTCGTGCCCAGCTTCTTTACCGGCAACCTGATCACCCGGTTTGGTACCATGCGGGTAATGGTTGCGGGGATTGTGTTGCTGTTGGTGGGGGTTGCCGCTGCGCTGGGTGGGCTTGCGGAGTGGAATTTCCGAATTGCGCTGACCCTGAACGGCGTGGGCTGGAACTTCCTGTTCGTGGGCGCCACCACCATGGTGACCAGCTGCTACCGGCCGAATGAACGCGGCAAGGCGCAGGCAATGAACGACTTCCTGGTGTTTGGCACCACCGCCACCGCCAGCTTTCTGGCCGGCTTCGCCCAGGAACGCCTGGGGTGGGAGGCGTTGAACTGGCTGGCCATTGCCCTGCCGGTAGCCGCCGCTCTGGCGCTGGGCTGGCTGGCCAGCCGGCCCCGCCCGGTTGCGGCCTGAACCACCCCGCCCGGCCCTGGACCTGCGCGGCCCAGGGGCGTATGCCGCGCGCCAGTTGATTGAGCGCGCGGAACACGCCGCCCGGGGCCAGCCCGGTGCAACCCTCCGCGCTTGCCCCGGAGCCTTGCCGTGACCGCCACCACCCCCATCCGCCGCGCCCTGATCTCGGTTTCCGACAAGACCGGCCTGCTTGAGTTCGGCCGCTTCCTGGCCGGGCGCGGGGTGGAGATCCTTTCCACCGGTGGCACCGCCAAGGCACTGCGCGATGCCGGCGTGCCGGTGAAGGATGTGAGCGACCACACCGGCTTCCCGGAAATCCTCGACGGCCGGGTGAAGACCCTGGTGCCGCAGGTGCATGGCGGCATTCTGGGCCGGCGCGACCTGGCGGACCACCAGGCGCAGATGGCCGAGCACCAGATTGCGCCGATCGATTTGGTGATGGTGAACCTGTACCCGTTTGAGGCGACCGTCGCTAAGGGTGCGGCGTTTGACGACTGCATCGAGAATATCGATATCGGCGGGCCGGCGATGATCCGCAGCGCCGCCAAGAACCACAATGACGTGGTGGTGGTGACCGAGCCGGCGCAGCTGGCGGAACTGCAGGCCGAGTTGGAAGCCCGGGGCGGCACCACCCTGGCGCTGCGCCGCAAGTTTGCCGCTGCCGCCTATGCCCGCACCGCGGCCTATGACGCGGCGATTTCCGGCTGGTTCGCCGGGCAACTCGGCGAGCAATTCCCGCCCCGGCTGGCCTTTGCCGGCATTCTGCGCCAGGGCCTGCGCTATGGCGAAAACCCGCACCAGAACGCGGCTTTTTACGTGGACGGCTCGGCGCGCCCTGGCATTGCCACCGCAACGCAGGTGCAGGGCAAGGAGCTCTCGTATAACAACCTGAACGACACCGACGCGGCCTATGAATGCGTAGCCGAGTTCGACCGCCCGGCGATTGTGATTGTGAAGCACGCCAACCCCTGCGGCATCGCGCTGGATGAAACCCTGGCTGCCGCCTGGGACCGTGCCCTGCTGTGCGACCCGGTCAGCGCCTTTGGTGGCATTGTGGCCGCCAACCGCAAGCTGGATGCGGCGGCGGCCGAGAAGATTGCCGCGATCTTCACCGAGGTGGTGATTGCGCCGGACGCCGATGACGCCGCCCGCGCGGTGTTCGCGAAAAAGAAAAATCTGCGCCTGCTGCTGACCGGCGGGCTGCCGAATGCGGTGACGCCGGGCCTGGCTTTCAAGAGCGTGGCCGGTGGCTTCCTGGCGCAGAGCCGCGATGCCGGCCAGGTGACGGAAGCCATGCTGAAGGTGGTGACGCAGCGCGCGCCGACGCCGCAGGAAATGGCGGACATGCTGTTCGCCTTCCGCGTCTGCAAGCATGTGAAGAGCAATGCCATCATCTACGCCAAGGGGCTGGCCACGGTGGGCATTGGCGCCGGGCAGATGAACCGGGCCGAGAGCAGCCGCATTGCCGCCTGGAAGAGCAAGGCCGCCGCCGAGGCCGCTGGCCTGCCGGATGCGCTGACGATTGGCAGCGTGGTGGCCTCCGACGCCTTCTTCCCCTTCGCCGATGGGTTGGAGATTGCCGCTTCCGCCGGTGCCACGGCGGTTATTCAGCCGGGTGGCAGCATCCGTGACGCCGAGGTGATTGCTGCCGCCGACAAGGCCGGGCTGGCCATGGTGTTCACCGGCATGCGGCACTTCCGGCACTGAGCCCGCATGGGCGCCTGCTGTTGCTCGGCCTCGGCACCGCCGTGGTGCCGCTCGACAGCGCGCTGAACATCGCCTTCCCGCCCATCACCGCGCATTTCGGCCTGCCCCTGGCCGAAATCCAGTGGATGGTGATCAGCTATGTGCTGACCTATGGCAGCCTGATGCTGGGCATTGGCCGGCTGGGCGATATCTTCGGCCATGCCCGGGTGTTTCGCGCCGGGCTGGCGTGGTCGGTGGTGACCTTTCTGCTTTGTGCCGCCGCGCCGAGCTATGGCTGGCTGCTGGCCGGGCGAGTGCTGCAAGGGATTGGCGCGGCGCTCATCATCAGTTGCGGCCCGGCGCTGGCCACGGCGCTGTTTCCGGAATCCTATCGGCCGCGCGCCCTGGCGCTCTACACGCTGCTGTTCTCGCTGGGCTCGGTGCTGGGGCCTTCGCTGGGCGGGGTGCTGCTGGCGCAATGGGGCTGGCCGGCCACCTTCTGGTTCCGGGCGCCCATTGCCCTGACAGCGCTGCTGCTGCTGCGCGGCCTGCCTGCCCCACCCACCACCGCTGGGCGGGAAGCCTTTGACCTGCCCGGCGCCGTGCTGCTGGCGCTGACCACGGGCAGCCTGCTGCTGACCATCAACCAGGCGCGGCATGGCATGGCCGCGCTGCCCTGGGCGGTACTGTTTCTGCTGGCACTGGTGGGGTTTCTCTGGCGCAGCGGGCGGGCGCCACGGCCCATCATTGCGTTGCGTATCTTCCGGCTGCCGGGGTTTGCGCTGCTCAACCTCAGCAATGCGCTGCTGAACCTGGCGGCGTTTTCCGTGCTGCTGTTTGTGCCTTACTACTTGGTGCGGATCGCTGGGCTTTCGCTGGGGCTGGGGGGCGTGGTGCTGGCCTGCTCGGCGCTGGGGGCCATGCTGGCCGCCGCGCCAGCTGGCTGGCTGCTGGCCCGGCTGCCGGCGCGCCGCCTGGCCGCCAGTGGCATTGCGCTTACCGGCTGCGGGCTGGGGCTGATGGCGCTGTGGGGCACGGCCACGCCGCTGCCGCTCATCATTGCCGCGCTGCTGCTGCATGGCGCCGGCATGGGGCTGCTGCAGGTGAGCTATACCGAGATTGTCACCGCCACCCTGCCTCGGGCCGACCGGGGCGTGGCCGGCAGCCTGGCGATGATGACGCGCACGCTGGGCGTGGTCTCGGCCGCCTCGCTGCTCACGCTGTTGTTCGCCAGCCTGGAAGCCCCGGCGCTGGCGGCAGGCGCCACGCCTGCCGGCGCCTTCCTGGCCGGCTTTACCCCCACCTTTGCCGGCGCCGCGCTGCTCTGCGCCCTGGTGGCCGCTGGGCTGCTGCGGCGCAAGACGCACTGAAGGCTGGCGCCGGCCGGCCTCGGTCGCAATACTCGGTACATGACCGATCTTTCCGCCGTGCTGATTCTCGTCGCGCTCTGCGCCGTGCTGGTGCTGCAATTGGTGCTGCTGCTGCGCCGGTCAGGAGCCGATCCCGCTGCAGGGCAGGCAATGGCCGGGCTGCTGGCGACGCTGGAGCGGCAATCCACGCAAATCAACGCATTGCAGACCGACATGAAGGTCGATCTGGTTCGCTACTCTGGCGACGCAGCAAGAGATCTCGCAACCCATAGCCTTAAGCAGACTGAACTATTGAAGGACAGCTTCATTGAACTTCAAAAGGCGCTCTATGAAGGCGCAGAACACGCCGACACCCGCCACCAGGCACAGCTCGCGACACTGACCTCTCACGCGACCGCACTGCGTGAAACGCTGGCCGACAACCAAGCCAAAATTCTGCAGGGCATTGCGGGAGATGCGTCCCTGGCACGAGAACGCCACCATGCCTTGACCGAAGGACTAACACTGCAAGGAACGACGCTGCGCCAGGATCTATCGGACAGGCTGGCAAAGGCGGCTGCCGACACCACGACATTGCATGAGGCCCAACGCACCGCCATGGCGGAAGCCCAGACCAAGGTGCTCCTCACGCTCGCACAGGAAGCCACGCAGTCGCGGGACTTGCTGGACGTTAAGCTGAAGGAAATGCGGGAAGCCAATGAACAGAAGCTGGCTGAAATCCAGAAAAGCGTGAACGAGCAGCTGGCCAGCGCGGTGGAGAAGCAGATGAATGAAAGCTTCAACCGCGTGATCGACAAGTTCGACGCGGTGCAGAAGGCCATGGTGGATGTGCAGGCCGTCACCGGGCAGATCGGTGACATCAAGCGCATCTTCTCCAATGTCAAAACCCGCGGTGGCTGGGGGGAAACCCAGGTGAAGGCAGTGCTGGATGACATCATGCTGCATGGCTACGAGACCAATAAGCGCCTGCGCGAGGACAGCCTGGACGCGGTTGAGTTCGCCGTCATCATGCCGCACCAGGGGCCGGAGAAGACCTACCTGGCGGTGGATGCGAAATTCCCGCTGGAGGATTATGAGCGCCTGCTCTCGGCCTATGATGCCGGTGACGCGGAGGCCGAGGCCGCCGCCCGCCGGGCGCTGCAAACCCGCATTCGGCTGGAAGCGGCCAAGATTGCCGAGAAATACATCTGCCCGCCCCACACGGTGGACTTTGCCGTGATGTACCTGCCGACCGAAGGGCTTTACGCCGAGGTGGCGCGGGTTGATGGGCTGATTGAATCCATTGGCCGCGAACAGCGCGTGCTGATCCTTGGCCCCAGCCTGCTGCCGGCGCTGGTGCGCACCATTCAGCTGGGCCACCTGACGCTGCGGCTGAACCAGAATGCCGAGGCGGTGCGCGAATTGCTGGGCGCCGCCAAGGCCGAGATGGCGAAGATGGACCAGGTGCTCACCCGGCTCGACAAGCAGGCCAGCACCTTTGGCCGCACCATCTCGGAAGCGCGGCGCCGCACCACCGCCGTTTCGCGCAAGCTGCGCACGGTGGATGCGGTCAGCTTCGAGCGGGCCACCGAGCTGCTGGAGCTCAGCGAGCCTGAGCCGGATGCCGAGGAAGCGGGAGACGCGACATGAGCCTGCTGCAACTGCAATCGGCGCTGGGCCTGTTGCTGCTTTGCGCCCTGGCCTGGGTGCTGGGTGGCTGCAAGCGGGGCGTTCGGCCACGTGTTCTCATTGGTGGGCTGGGTTCCATGCTCGGCTTCACCGCCACGCTGCTTTATGTGCCGCCCATCCGGGCCGGCTTTGCCTATGTGGGCGATGCGGTGGACACCCTGGCCCGCGCCACCCGCGCCGGAACCTCGCTGGTGTTCGGCTATCTGGGCGGTGCGGCGCTGCCATTTGCTGAGACCGCGCCGGGTGCCAGCTTCATCCTGTTTTTCCAGGCGCTGCCGCTGGTGCTGGTGGTCGGCGCGCTCTCGGCGCTGCTGTACCACTGGAAAATCCTGCCCGCCGTGGTGGCGGTGCTGGCGCGCGGGCTGCGCCAGGCCTTTGGGCTTTCGGGCGCCTGCAATCTTTCAGTCGCCGCCAATATCTTCGTGGGCATGGTGGAAGCACCGCTGCTGATCCGCCCCTGGCTGGCCAGGCTTTCCCGGGCCGAGATGTTCGTGGTGATGGTCGCGGGCCTGGCCACCATCAGCGGCAATATGCTGGTGATCTATGCGCAGATGATCAGCCCCCTGGTGCCCAATGCCGCCGGGCAATTGCTGGTGGCGAGCTTCATCGCGGCGCCGGCTGCCATTCTGGCCGCGCTGCTGATGATACCGGAGGAACCCGGCACCGTGGCCGCCGCCGGCACTGATGGGCCTGCCCCCAAGCTGTATGAAAGCAGCATGGATGCGCTGGTGCAGGGCACCTCGGATGGCTTGCAGGTGCTGCTTGGCATCATGGCCTCGCTCATCGTCTTCGTCTCATTGGTGGCGCTGGCCAATGCCATGCTGGAACCGGCCACCGGGCTGACGCTGCAAAGCATTGCCGGCTGGCTGTTCTGGCCCATCGCCTGGGCCATGGGCATTCCGGCCGCCGAATGCGCCCGGGTGGGCGAGCTGCTGGGCATCAAGCTCGTCATCAATGAATTCGTCAGCTACCTGCAACTGGCTGCCAGTGGTGGGGCAGGGTTGTCGGAGCGCTCGCGCCTCATCCTCACCTATGCACTTTGTGGCTTTGCCAATTTCGGCTCGGTTGGCATCATGGTGACCGGCATGGGCGCCATGTGCCCGGAACGCCGTACCGATATTCTGCGTCTGGGCCTGCCCAGCCTGTGGTGCGCCAGCATCGCCTGCTGCCTGGCCGGCGCCACTGTGGGGGTGCTCACCGTGCCATGAAGCCGATTCAGTCCATGTTCGCAGACCCCTGGACCCTGGCGCTGGGCCGGGTTGGCTTCTTCCTGGCCTTCGGCGCGGTGGCCTGGCACCAGGGCGCAGACCGCCCGCCCTGGTCGCCCGAGCCGAATTGGCGGCTGATCATTGGCGGCGCCTTCTGCTGGGGCGCCGCGCTTTGGTTCCTGCTGGCCTTTCTGTTCACCCGCATCCGGGTCAATCGGACCGCCGGCACCGTCAGCCTCCGCCGCTTTGACCTGCTGGAGGATGGCGACTGGGATGGCCCGCTGGATGCGGTGGAATATGTGGTGCTGCAACCGCAACCGCGCAAGCTGTTCAAGGCGCCACGGTTGGAGCTGCAATTGCGCGGTGGCCAGCGCATTCCGGCCGGCACCTTCGCCACCACGCTGGGGCTGGAGGACCACGCCCAGGACCTGGCCACCATGCTGAACTGCGGCGTGCTGATGAACCAATCCCCGGAGGATTGACGCCGGGGCTGTTGCTGGCGCCGCGCCGGGTTAAGCTCCCCGGGCAAGGGAGCCTTCATATGAGCCACGTCGTCCATCGCAGCCTGCGCGCCACGCCCCCGGTGGCGAAGCGCGGCCAGGGCATTTACCTGTATGACGCCGATGGCCGCGCCATCATCGACGGCTCGGGCGGCGCCGCCGTGGCCTGTCTGGGGCATGGCCACCCCAAGGTGATCGAGGCGATCAAGGCCCAACTGGACCAGCTCTGCTACGCCCATACCGGCTTCTTCAGCTGCGACAGCGCCGAGGAACTGGCCGATATCATGGTCGGCCACGCCCCGGGCGGGCTGACGCATGCCTATTTCTGTTCCTCGGGCAGCGAGGGCAACGAAGCGGCGCTGAAGATGGCCCGGCAGTATTTTTATGAAACGGGGCAGCCGCAGCGGACCAAATTCATCGCCCGGCGGCAGAGCTACCATGGCAACACGCTGGGCGCCCTGGCCGCCGGCGGCAATGCCATGCGCAAGGCACCCTACGCCCCCATCCTCAGCGACGCCTTTTCCCATGTTTCGCCGTGCTACCCCTACCGCGACAAGCGCAGCGACGAGAGCGACGCCGACTACGTTGCCCGGCTGGCCGCCGAGTTGGAGGCGGAGTTCCAGCGGCTGGGGCCGCAGAATGTCATCGCCTTCATGGCCGAAACCGTGGTGGGCGCCACGCTGGGCTGCGTCACCGCCCTGCCCGGCTACTTCCCCGCCATGCGTGCGGTGTGCGACCGCCATGGCGCGCTGCTGATTCTGGATGAGGTGATGAGCGGCGTGGGCCGCTGCGGCACCATGCACGCCTGGGAAGCCGAGGGTGTGACGCCGGATATCCAGATCATCGCCAAGGGCCTGGGCGGCGGCTACCAGCCCATTGGCGGCATTCTGGTTTCCGGTCGCATCATCCAGGGCCTCTCGGCCGGCTCCGGCGCCTTCATGCACGGGCATACCTACCAGGCGCATCCGGTGGCCTGCGCCGCCGCCGTGGCGGTGCAGAAGGTAATTGCCGAGGAAAACCTGCTGGGCAATGTGCAGGCCATGGGCGCCCGGCTGGAACAGCGGCTGACCGAGCGCTTCGGCAACCACGCGCATATTGGCCAGATCCGGGGCCGTGGCCTGTTCTGGGCAGTGGAGTTTGTGCAGGACCGCAGCACCAAGCAGGTATTTGCCCCAGGCCTGAAGCTGAATGACCGGGTGAAGCAGGAAGCCTTCCGCCGCGGCCTGGCCTGCTACCCGATGGGTGGCACCATTGATGGCGTCCAGGGCGACCACGCCATCCTCGCGCCGCCCTACATGGCCACCGCCGCCGAG
>CANFIE010000042.1 GCA_947446625.1 Acetobacteraceae bacterium
ATTGAACGGTTGCATTCAGTCACTGACAACGGGGCAAGGCTCGCGCTAGGTTTCATCATATTTCTGCCGTGAGCATCCATCAGGGTGCCGGCGTGCAGCAGCAGGAGGCCCCGCGCATGTCTGATATTGCCACCGAAACTGGCCTGCTGGACCGCGCCTGGCGCCGGGTGACCACGCTGTGGCGCGACATGGCCGACCGCGTGGTGGGGGCCGATGCCGAGGAAACGGCGGCGGACCAGATGCGGGCCTGCCTGGATGGACGAGGCGGTGAGGTTTCGGCCCGCAACCGGGCGGCGCGGCTGGCGCAGGTGTACATTGCCGCCAGTGCCGAGGGCCGGTTGGAATTCCTGCGGGTGATGGCGGGGTTTGACAGCGACACCGCCGCGGTGCGCAAGGCGGCCGAGGCGCTGACCAAGGCGAGCGACCCGAAGGACACCCAGGCCGCCAAGGCCCGGCTGCGCCGCGCGCTGGAGCCGCCGCGGGTGCGGCTGCTGACGCAGTTCACCACCATTCCCGATGGCATGAAGTTTCTGGTGGATTTGCGCGCCGAGCTGCTGCGGCTTTCGGCTGAGGAGCCCGAACTGGCGCCGCTGGAGGCCGACTTGAAGGGGCTGCTGGCAGCGTTCTTCGATGTGGGGTTTCTGGAGTTGCGGCGGATTGACTGGTCCAGCCCCGCGGCGCTGCTGGAAAAGCTGGTGCAGTATGAGGCGGTGCACCGTATTCGCGGCTGGCGCGACCTGAAGAACCGGCTGGAGAGTGACCGGCGCTGCTACGCCTTCTTCCATCCGCGCATGCCGGATGAACCGTTGATCTTTGTGGAAGTGGCGCTGACCCAGGGGCTGGCCGACAATGTGCAGCGGCTGCTGGACGAAAAAGCCCCGGTGCTGGATGCGGCGGCGGCGGATACCGCGATTTTCTATTCCATCAACAACTGCCAGCGCGGGCTGGACGGCATCAGCTTCGGCAACTTCCTGATCAAGCGGGTGGTGGCGCTGATGCAGCAGGAACAGCGCAATATCAAGCACTTCTCCACGCTGTCGCCGATACCGGGCTTTGCCCGCTGGCTGGCCGGGCAAGTGGCCGAGGGCGATGCCGCGCTGGTGACCGAGGCCGAGGCCGAGGCGCTGCGGACGGTGGCGCCGGCGCATGCCGCCGCCGGGGCGCCGGCCGAGGGCGCCATGGTGGTGGCGGAAACCCCGGTGCAGACCCTGGCGCGGGTGCTGGGCAAGCGCGGCTGGTTGCGCGACGACGCCCTGGCCAAGCTGGTGGAGCCGCTGCTGCTGCGCGCCTGCGCTCGGTACCTGTTGCAGGAAGCCGCCAAGGGCAATGCGCGGCGGGCGCGGGACCCGGTGGGGCATTTCCACCTTTCAAACGGCGCCCGGGTGGAGCGGCTGAACTGGAAGGGTGACACCAGCGACAAGGGCATGAAGGAAAGCCACGCCTTGATGGTGAACTACCTGTACGACCCGACGAAGATTGAGGAATACCACGAGGATTATGCCGGCGAGGGCAAGCGCGCCGCTGCTGCTGCGGTGCGCAAGCTGGCGCGGGGCGGGTAGCTCAGTCGGCCTCGTGCTCGGCGCGCAGGCCGCGCAGCAGGCGGGCCACGCCGGTATTGATGAGATCCTCGGCCGGCAGGGGCAATTGGCCGCTGCGTTCCAGGCTGGCCAGGCCGTGGCTGAGTGCCCAGATCTGCAGCGCGATGCCGCCGCCCTGCGGGCCACCCACGCCCAATGCCACCAGCGCCGCGCCCATGGGCGAGGTGTTGGGGTCCAGCGGCGGCGGTGGCTGCGCGCCGGGGCGGAACAGGGCCAGGTAGTAGCCGGGTTCCTCTCGGGCGAAGGCGAGGTAGGCATGGCCCAGCCGCAGGAAGGCCTTGGGCGCATCGGGCAGGCCGCCACCCCAGGCTGCGCCCAGGCGGTCATACAGCTTGGTGCCGCCGCGCCGGGCCAATTCCTGCATCAGGGCGGCCTTGTCGGGGAAGTGCTTGTAGGGTGCGCTGGCCGAGACGCCGCAGGCGCGGGCGGCATCCAGCAGAGAGAAGCCTTCCGGCCCGCGTTCGGCCACCAGGGCGGCGGCGGCGTCCAGCAGGGCTTCATGCAGATTGCCGTGGTGGTAGGCGCGGCGGGGCTTCTCAGCTTCAGGCATGTGTCAAGCATACCACGCGGGCGTGTTTGGCCCTATTCTGCACTGAGATAACGGGAAAGCCAGACAATGACGGTCCAGCGCAGGATTGCCGCCACCACGCCCGATGCCGGACGCCGGCTGGAATTGCTCCATGCGCTGGAGAAGAAGCTGCTGTGGCTTTCATCCTGGATGATCCATAACGCCAACCATGTGCGGCCCAATCGCGACGGGCTGAAGGTGGGCGGGCACCAGGCCAGCTGCGCTTCCTGCATCAGCATTCTGACCGCGCTGTATTTCGACGCCCTTAAGCCCGAGGACCGGGTGGCGGTGAAGCCGCATGCCGGGCCGGTATTCCATGCCATCAACCGGCTGTTTGGCCGGCAGGACCCGGCGCGGCTGGCGACTCTGCGGCAATTCCACGGCATTCAGCCCTACCCCAGCCGGGTGAAGGATGGCGGCGAAGTGGATTTCTCCACCGGCTCGGTGGGGTTGGGCGTGGCGCTGGCCACCTTTGGCAGCCTGGTGCAGGACTATGTGCAGTTGCACGGGCTGGGGCGCAGTGATGTGGCGCCGGGCCGGCATGTGGCCGTGGTGGGCGATGCCGAATTGGACGAGGGCAATATCTACGAGGCCCTGCTGGAAGGCTGGAAGCACGACATCCGCAATGTGTGGTGGGTGATCGACTACAACCGCCAGAGCCTGGACAGCGTGGTGCCCGACCGGCTGTTTGGCCGGATTGAGGGCCTGTTCCGCGATATGGGCTGGAACGTGGTGACGCTGAAATACGGCCGCAAGCTGGAGGCCGCCTTCCAGCGGCCCGATGGCGAGCATCTGCGGCGCTGGATTGATGACTGCCCGAACAGCATCTACTCGGCGCTGACCTTCCAGGGCGGCGCCGCCTGGCGCAATGCGCTGCTGACCGACCTTTCCCGGGTGGAGGGGGTGCGCGCGATCATCGACCCGATGACCGATGCCGAGTTGACCGAGCTGATGACCAACCTGGGCGGGCATGATGTGGCGACGATGGCCGAAGCCTTCCGCGCCCAGGATGCGGCGGGCGACCAGCCGACCTGCTTCATCGCCTATACCATCAAGGGCATGGGGCTGCCCTTTGCCGGGCACAAGGACAACCATTCCGGCCTGATGACGCCGGAGCAGATGCTGGCCTTCAAGGCGGCCAACAAGATCCGCGACGGGCCTGAGTGGGATGCCTTCGAGGGGCTGGACCTGCCGGAAGCCGAGCTGCGCGCCTTTGTGGACAGCGTACCCTTCGCCCGGGTGCTGGCGCCGGAGGGGCGGGCGCTGGTCTCGCCGCCGGTACATGTGCCGGCGGTGTTCAAAACTCCGGGGGTGCCGGCGGGGCGTAAGCTCTCTACCCAGCAGGCCTTTGGCGAGGTGCTGGCCGAGATTGGCCGCGGCAATGGCGAGTACAAGGACATGGCCGAGCGGGTGGTTACCACCAGCCCGGATGTGACCGTGAGCACCAATCTGGGCCCCTGGGTGAACCGGCGCGGCGTGTTTGACCGGCACAAGAAGAACGATGTTTTTCGGGATGCCAAGCTGGCGAGCGCGCAGCGCTGGGGCATGTCTCCCGAGGGGCAGCATGTGGAGCTTGGCATTGCCGAGCAGAACCTGTTCCTGATGCTCAGCGGGCTGGGCCTGGCGCATAGCCTGTACGGTGCCCGGCTGCTGCCGGTGGGCACGGTGTATGACCCGTTTGTGAATCGCGGCCTGGATGCGCTGATTTACGCCTGTTACCAGGATGCGCGGTTTCTGCTGGTGAGCACGCCGAGCGGCATCACGCTCGGGCCGGAGGGTGGCCAGCACCAGAGCGTGAACACGCCCCTGATCGGCATGGCGCAGGACCGGCTGGCCAGCTACGAGCCGACCCATGCCGATGAGCTGACGATATTGCTGCGCCACGCCTTCCACCACATGCAGCAGCCCGATGGCAGTGCGGTGTGGCTGCGGCTGAGCACCCGCGGGCTGGAGCAGCCGGTGCGCCAGCTGGACCCGGCGGCGGTGATTGCCGGTGGCCATTGGGTGGTGCCGCCGGCGCCGGGGGCCAGGCTGGCCATTGCCTATCAGGGCCCGATTGCGCCCGAGGCCTATGAGGCCTTTGCCCAGGTGCGGGAGGATGAGCCGGGCGCCGGCCTGCTGGCCATTACCAGCGCCGACCGGCTGCACGCCGACTGGCTGGCCGCCCGGCGCAAGGCGCGGCAGGGCTATGGCGCGCCGGCCTGGGTGGAGCAACTGCTGGCGCCGCTGGCGCCGGATGCGGCGCTGGTGACGATTCTGGACGGCCACCCGGCGGCGCATAGCTGGCTGGGCGCGGTGCGCGGCCAGCGCGTGGTGCCACTGGGGGTGGACCATTTCGGCCAGTCCGGCGACCTGCCGGACCTGTACCGCGAATATGGCCTGGACGCGGAGGCGATTGTGGATGCCTGCGCCCAGGCATTGTTGGGGTAGAGCCTGATCCGCGTAGAGCGCTATGCGCCCTGATGGGCGCATTTCGTGCTCTATAACTATTTGAAACTAGAGCAAGAAATCCGTTCTGATGATTCCATCAGAACGGATATTGCTCTAGGCGGAATCGCCGGAACGGTGAATCAGTCTCTCCAATAAAGCTGCCGGTGGGGCAGGGCGGTTCAGCCCTTGCCTACCTGCCAGTTGTACACACGCTGCAGGGCGCCACCCATCAGCATGGCCTTGTCACTGGCCGAGAGCTTGTCGGCCAGGCGGAAACTGTCCACGCCCTGCTGGTAGGTGAGGATTTCCACCGCACGGGTCCAGTCGGTGCCCCAGAGGCAACGGTTGATGCCGAAGGCATCAAAGATGCGGCCCAGCGGCGCCCAGATATCGGGGTAGGGGTAGGCGACGCGCGAGAGGGTGCAGGCGCCGGTGATCTTCACCACCACATTGGGGAAGTTGGCCAGGGCCAGCAGGTTGGTCAGGTCGGCGAAGGGGGTTTCCAGCAGCGGCAGCTCGAAGGGCTGTTGCAGGCCTACATGGTCGATGACCAACTGCGTGTTGGGGTTGCGCCGGGCCAGTTCCGCCACCTGGGGCAGCCGGCCCCAGCACAGCAGGTTCACCGGCAGGCCAACCTCGGCCGCCGTGGCCAGCACGCGGTTGATCCCGGGGTCGGCGGCATCCTCGGAGACGCCCCGCGTCATCATGATGCGGATGCCGACGGCGCCGGGCACTTTTTTCCAGGCGCGGATGGTGTCAGCCACGGCGGGGTCGGTGGGGTCCACCGGCTTGACGATGGCGAAGCGCCCCGGGAAGGCGGCGAAGGTGTCGAGGGCGTAGCTCTCGTCGTACCGATACATGGTGAAGGGCGAGACGAGAATCGCGGCGTCAACGGCAACGGCGTCCATCGCGGCGACCATCTGGGCGCCGGTTACCTCGGCCGGGCCGTGCAGCACCGCGTGCCAGGGGCGCTCGGGCCGGTCACGTTCGTAGGCATGGACCTGGGCGTCGATGGTGAGCATGGGGCGGTGGCCTCCGGCCGTTGATTGGGTGGTTGGACGTTTCCCCGGGGACGCTACGCAGGGTGGCCCTGGGCATCAAGGCCACCGCTGCCCTTCCCCCCTGGCCGGCAATAGGCTACACGGCGCCGCTTCACGACTGCGGTTCCTGTGCGGGCGTGGTGAAATTGGTAGACACGCTGGATTTAGGTTCCAGTGGCGCAAGCCATGGGGGTTCAAGTCCCTCCGCCCGCACCACCCGGCCTAAGTCGCTGTCTTTGCTTGATTGATCTGGAACGGACGAGACGACAATGCAGGTTACCGAGGTCGCGAACGAAGGCCTGAAGCGGGCGTACACGGTGGTGGTGCCGGCAGGCGACATTGCCGCCGAGCGCGAAAAGCGCCTGGCCAAGATTGGCAGCGAGATTCGTATGCCCGGCTTCCGCCCCGGCAAGGTGCCGGCCAAGGTGGTGCTGCAGCGCTACGGCCAGGCCGTGATGGGCGAGGTGCTGGAAGGCAAGGTCAACGAGGCCACCCAGCAGGTTGTGGCCGACCGTGGCCTGCGCCCGGCCTTGCAGCCGAAGATCGAGGTGGTGAGCTTCGCCGATGGCGCCGACCTGGAATTCCGCGTTGATCTTGAGATCATGCCGGAAATCGCCATGCCTGACTTCGCGGGCATTGAACTGGAGCGGCTGAAGGCCGAGCCGACCGATGACGTGGTGGCCAAGGCGCTGGGGCAGATTGCCGAGCGCAACCGCAAGCTGGAGGACATCTCCGAGGATCGCGGCGCCGCCACGGGTGAAATGGCGCAGTGCGACTTTGTGGGCCGCCTGGTGGAGCCGGCGCCGAACCTGCTGCCGAGCGCTGGCCTGGCCGGGGCCGAGGCCGGTGAGCCAGGCAAAGCGCCGACCGACTGGCGCCTGACCATGAGCGCCGGTTTGGTCTGGAGCGTGACCGCGGTGGGTGAGGACGCCGGCATTCCCTGGATGGACCTGAAGCTGAGCGGCACCGCCCAGCCCAAGGCGCGGGTAAACCTGTTCCTGGATGGTGCGCATTCCGTCGCCGCCATCGCTGGCCAGACCTTTCAGTTCAGCCTGAACTGGCATGTTACGGCCGGGGCGTTGCCCGCCGACAGCAATGCCGTGGTTCGCTTCATTGAAAACTCGGGCACGGCTGGCACCTCCGACAAGGCCGAACCCCTGGCGCTGCCTGGCGCCTACGCCGCGCAGGCCTCGGCGAGCCATGTCGTGACCGACGAGGCCACGCGGTACTTGGTTGTTGCGTTGGTGCTGGGCTTCACAAATGGCGGCGCGGTTGATGCCACCATTCGCCTGCACGCGCCGGTGCTGAACCGCCCCGCCGAGGGCGTGGTGGGCGAGCCCGTCCCGGGCGGCGCCGCCAATGACATGCCGATTGAGGTTGGTGGCGGTGGGTTCATTCCCGGCTTCACCGAGCAGCTCGAAGGCATCAAGGCCGGCGAAGTGCGCGTGCTGAAGGTGGCCTTCCCGGCCGAATACGGCAGCAAGGACCTGGCCGGCCGTTCGGCCGAGTTCACCGTGACCTGCAAGGGGCTGAAGACCCCCGTGCTGCCGCCGGTGGATGATTCGCTGGCGACCACGCTGGGCTTCGACGATCTGGATGGCCTGAAGAAGGTCATCAACGAGCAGATGCAGCGCGAGTATGACAGCCTGTCGCGCATGAAGGTGAAGCGCGCCCTGCTGGACGTGCTGTCGGCCCAGGCCGAGTTCGAGGTGCCGGAAGGCATGGTGGACGCCGAGTTCGGCCAGATCTGGGAACGGGTTGAGGCCGATTTGAAGGCCGGCAACCTGGACGCGGACGACAAGGGCAAGGACGAGGAGACGCTGAAGGCGGATTACCGCAAGATCGCCCAGCGCCGCATTCGCCTTGGCCTGCTGCTGAGCGAGATTGGCCGCACCAACAACATCAACGTCTCGGCCGAGGAACTGTCTCGCGCCATGCAGCAGGAAGCGGGTCGCTATCCTGGGCAGGAGCAGATGGTGATGGACTACTTCCACAAGAACCCGCAGGCGGCCGAAAACCTGCGCAGCCCCATCTTCGAGGAGAAGGTGGTGGACTTCATGCTGGAGCTGGCCAAGGTGACGGACAAGACCGTGACCGCCGAGGAACTGACCGCCGCCGCTGAGGCGTGATGGTTTGCGCACGGGGGCAATGCCCTCGTGCGCTTCCTATTCTGGGGCCGGGCTGGATTTTGCCCGGCATTCCCGCCACCCTGCCGGGCAAGCAGCCAAGGCAGGCCCCATGACCACCCCTACCGAGACCCCGCCGCCCGTGCACAAGGCGGCGCTGGAACACCCTGCGGGCCGCTATGCGGCGGCCACCCCGGGTGGCGCCACTGGCTGGCGCGGCGTGCTGTTGGCCATTCATGTCTGCCCCGCTGCCTCCGCCCCCATGGTGGAGTTGGACGCCGCCCGCTGCGTGGCCGGGCGCGGCATTGAGGGCGACCGCTATTTCCTTGGCACTGGCAGCTATTCGGCCAAGCCCGATGTGCGTGAGGTGACGCTGATTGAGCAGGAAGTGCTGGACGCCCTGGCGCGGAACGACCCGCCCTTGCAGGGTGGCGGCATCGTGCTGGCCCCGGCGCAGCACAGGCGCAACCTGACCACGCGCGGTGTGCCGCTGAACCACCTGGTGGGCCGGCGCTTCCAGGTGGGGGAAGTGATCATGGTGGGCGGGCGGCTGAACTTTCCCTGCAAGTACCTGGAGCAGTTGCTCGGCCTGCCGGTGATGCTGCCACTGTATAATCGCTCGGGCATCAATTGCGGCATTGAGCGTGGTGGGGTGATTCGGCCCGGCGACGCCATTGTGCTGCTGGACTGATGCCGAACGACACGCTGCTGGATGAGCGCAAGGCCGCGGCGCGGCGTCAGGCGCTGGTGCGGCGGGCGGGTGCCGTGCCGGGGCAGGGCGTGTGGCTGGCGGCCCAGGTGTTGTGCCATGCCGCGCCGCAGCCGGGCGCCGTGGTGGCCGGGTTCTGGCCGATGGGCGAGGAGATCGACATTCGGCCCTTGCTGCTGGCCTTGCAGGGCAGGGGGCATGTGCTGGCGCTACCGGTTACGCCCCGGCGCGGCCAGCCGCTGCGCTTCAGGCGCTGGGGCTTTGGCCAGGGGTTGGTGGCGGGGCCCTATGGCACCAGCCAGCCGGGGCCGGAGGCGCCTGAGGTGACGCCGGATTTTCTGCTGGTGCCGCTGCTGGCGTTTGATGTTGCGGGGCATCGGCTCGGTTATGGCGGCGGCTATTACGACCGCACCTTGGCCGGCTTGCCCCAGGCCCAGGCGCTGGGGGTGGCTTTTGCCTGCCAGCGGGTTGCCGCCCTGCCGCACGGGCCCTACGACATGCCCTTGCCGCGCATCGCCACCGAGGCCGGCCTGTTTGAGAGCGAGGCTTGCGGTGCGGATTCTGTTTCTGGGTGACGTGGTGGGCCGCAGCGGGCGCGACGCGGTGGTGGAAAAGCTGCCGGGGCTGCGCAAGCAACTGGCCTTGGACCTGGTGGTGGTGAATGGCGAGAATGCCAGCCACGGCTTCGGCCTGGCGCCGGATATGGCACGGGCCTTCCTGGCTGCGGGGGCCGATGTGATCACCCTGGGGAACCATGCCTGGGACCGCAAGGAGATCATCCCCTATCTGGAGCAGGACCACCGGGTGATCCGGCCGCTGAACTTCCCGCCGGGTACGCCGGGGCGTGGTTCCACGGTGACGGTGCTGCCGGATGGCCGCAAGGTGCTGGTGCTGCAGGTGATGGGCCGGTTGTTCATGGACCCGCTGGATGACCCCTTCCGCGCCGCGCAGGCGGTGCTGGCGACGCATCGGATGGGCGCCGGCGGGGCGGTGCAGGCCATTGTGCTGGACGTGCATGCCGAGGCTTCCAGCGAAAAGATGGCCATGGGCCACAGCTTTGACGGCGATGTCTCGCTGGTGGTGGGCACCCATACCCATACCCCCACGGCCGATCATCAGGTGCTGGCGAAGGGCACCGCCTACCAGACCGATGCCGGCATGTGCGGCGATTATGACAGCGTGATCGGCATGCAGAAGGAAGGCGCGAGCATGCGCTTCTGGAAGAAGATGCCGGGCGAGAAGCTGGCGCCCGCCGAGGGCGAGGCGACGCTGTGCGGCGTGTTCGTGGAGACGGATGACGCCACCGGGCTGGCGAAACGCGTGGCCCCGCTGCGGCTGGGCGGGCGGTTGAGCCAGGTGATGCCGGACTGACTTCACGGCTTTGTCATCCCGGCACCAGTCTTGCAGGCGCATCCTGCGGGTGGAGAGGATGAACGAACCATGGCCAGGCAGGCAAAGCCGGTGCTGCCCCAGAGCGGCGCAGTATTGGGTGGCACGGTATTGGGCGGGGCGGCGGGCGGCTTCAGCTATGAAGGCGCCACGCGGGATGCCCAGGCCCGTGAGGAAGCGGTGCTGAAGCGCGAGGCCGGGCAACTGCGCGACCTGCCCAAGCGCAAGGCAGCCACGCCCAAGGTGCGGGCTTAGTAGCCCCCTCAGTACATGGTTTCGGCCAGGCGCTTCGGCGCCTCGGCATCATAGCTGGCGGGGTCCACCATGCCGTTGGTGTGGGCGGCCAGCATTTCGCCGGCGGTGGGCACGCCGGCCGGGCGGGGGCGGCCTTCCCACAACACGCTGCGCACCGTGGCCTTGGCGCATTGCATGTACACTTCCCGCACCTGCACCAGCACCACCGTGGTGGGCAGCTTGCCCTGGGCGGGGTAGCGGGCCAGCAAGGCGGGGTCTGCCGTTATCCGCGCCGTGCCGTTGATGCGCAGCGTTTCGCCCACGCCGGGGATGAGGAAAAGCAGCGCCACTTCGGGCTGGGCGATGATGTCGCGCAACGCATCCAGCCGGTTGTTGCCGCGACGGTCCGGCAGGGCCAGGGTCTGGTCGTTCAGCACCGCCACGAAGCCGGGGGCGTCGCCACGCGGGGTGCAGTGCACGCCCTGGGGGCCGTGGGTGGAAAGCAGGCAATAGGGCGCGGCGGCGATGAAGGCGCGGGCGGTTGCCTCCAGCTTTGGGTGCACCTTGGCCAGCACGCGGGGCTGTGGGGCCTCGTACAGGTGGCCCAGGGCTTCCAGGCTGTTGACGGCGAAAGGGTCGGCGGGCGGGATGGCGTTCATGCGGCGCAGCCTGCCCTTTGGCGATGGCGGCGCGCAAGGGCAGTTGGCGCGGCGCGGCGGGGCCGGCTATACTCCCGCTTCATCCGGAATCTTAAGTTCAGGGAATTTCGGCCATGGCCGGCCATTCGCACGCCAAGAACATCATGCATCGCAAGGCGGCCCAGGGCGCCAAGAAGGCTCAGGCCTTCGGCAAACTCATCCGCGAAATAACCGTTTCGGCCAAGCAGGGCCTGCCGGACCCCGCCATGAACCCGCGCCTGCGCGCCGCCGTGAAGGCCGCGCTGGTGGCGAACATGACGCGTGACACCATCGACCGCGCCATCAAGCGCGCCGCCATGGCGGGGCAGGGCGAGGATTACGCCGAGGTGCGCTACGAGGGCTATGGCCCCTATGGCGTGGCGGTGATTGTTGAGGCGCTGACCGACAACCGCAATCGCACGGCGGGTGAAATCCGCAGCGCCTTCAGCAAGGCCGGCGGCGCGCTGGGGGAGACCAACTCGGTTTCCTTCCAGTTTGAGCGCAAGGGCGTGATCGCCTTCACCGGCCAGGCCGACAAGGCCGACGCGATGCTGGAAGCGGCGATTGAGGCCGGCGCGCTGGACGTGGAAAGCGACGAGGAAGACCATGAGGTGACCTGCGCGCCGGAGGATTTCTTCGCCGTGAAGGAAGCACTGGAAGCCGCCTTCGGCAATGCCGAGAGCGCCAAGGTGGAATGGGTGCCGAACCTGCGGATTGACCTGGACGAGGACAAGGCACGCGAGATCATCAAGCTGCTCGACCGGTTGGACGAGAGCGACGACGTGCAGAATGTGTACGCGAATTTCGAGGTGTCGGAGGCCGTTTCCGCGCGGCTTTCGGCCTAGCGGTTGAACGGTACCGTCCGCCTGCTGGGCCTGGACCCCGGCCTGCAGCATACCGGCTGGGGCCTGGTGGAAAGTGCCGGCAGCCGGTTGCGGCATCTGGGGGATGGGGTGATCTCCACCGATGCCGCCATGCCGCTGGCGGAGCGGTTGAGCACCATCTATCGCGGGCTGAGCGCGCTGCTGGGCGACTGGCAGCCGGATGAGGCCGCGGTTGAGCATACCTATGTGAACAAGAACCCCGGCGCGGCGCTGAAGCTGGGCCAGGCGCGCGGCGTGGTGATGCTGGCGCCGGCGCTGTTCGGCATTCCGGTGGCGGAATACCAGGCCATGGTAGTGAAGCGCGCCGTGGTGGGCACCGGCCATGCCGACAAGACCCAGGTGGAAGCCATGGTGCGCCGGTTGCTGCCGGGCGCGGTGATTCGCCGGGCCGATGCGGCGGATGCGCTGGCGGTGGCGATCTGCCATGCCAGCCATCGGAGCACGAAACTGGCCTTGGCCAAGGGATACCAGCCGGCATGAGGCCCATCGATTCAGCTCTCCGGGCCGTACGGCCCTTTGACCATCGGGGGCGGGCATGATCGGCAAGCTGACCGGCAAGCTGGACGAGGTGGCCGAGGGCGGCTGCGTGCTGGATGTGAACGGCGTGGGTTATCTGCTGAGTTGCTCGCAGAAGACACTGGACCGCTGGCGCGACGTGCAGGGGCCGGTGAAGGCGCTGGTGGAAACCCAGGTGCGGCAGGATGCCATTGTGCTGGTGGGGTTTGCCACCGTGGCCGAGCGCGACACCTTCCGCAAGCTGACCGCCGTGCAGGGCGTGGGTACCAAGCTGGCGCTGGATATTCTCTCGGCCTTTGGGCCGGAGGATTTGGCCGCCGCCGTGCGTGGGGCGGATAGGGCCGCGCTGCGCCAGGCCAACGGCGTGGGCGCCAAGCTGGCCGAGCGTCTGGTGACCGAGTTGCGCGCCTGGGCCGGCGGGATTGAGGCGCCGAGCGGCGTGGCCGGGACAGCGGTGGCCGCCGTGGCGCCGGGGGCCGAGGCCGATGCGGTGAGCGCGCTGACCAATCTGGGCTGGAAGCGGCCCGAAGCGCAGGCGGCGGTGAACCGGGTGAAGGCGCGGGTGGGCGAGGGCGCCGAACTGGCCACGCTGATCCGTGAGAGCCTGAAGGAATTGGGCACGCGGGCATGAGCGACGAGCGCATCACCACGCCCTTCCGCACCGAGGATGACGCCGCCGAGGCGACGCTGCGGCCGCAAACGCTGGACGATTTCACCGGCCAGCAGGTGCTGCGCGAAAACCTGAAGGTTTTTATCAGTGCCGCCCGGACCCGGGGCGAGGCGCTGGACCATGTGCTGCTGCATGGGCCGCCGGGGTTGGGCAAGACCACTCTCGCACAAATTGTGGCGCGGGAGCTGGGCGTGGGGTTTCGGGCAACCTCCGGCCCGGTGCTGCAACGGGCTGGGGATCTGGCCGCCATCCTCACCAACCTGCAGCCGCGTGACGTGCTGTTTGTAGATGAAATCCACCGGTTGCAGGCGGCGATTGAGGAAACCCTCTACCCCGCCATGGAGGACTTTCAGCTCGACCTGATCATCGGCGAGGGGCCGGCGGCGCGGACGGTGCGGATAGACCTGCCGCCCTTCACCCTGGTGGGAGCCACCACGCGGTCTGGCCTGCTGGCGCAGCCGCTGCGAGACCGCTTTGGCATTCCGCTGCGCTTGCAGTTCTATACTGCCGAGGAATTGCACCGGATTGTGACGCGGGGCGCGCAGAAGCTGGGCTTCGCGCTTTCAGAGGATGGCGGCCGGGAGATTGCCACCCGCAGCCGCGGCACACCGCGCATTGCCGGGCGGCTGCTGCGCCGGGTGCGGGACTTTGCCCTGGTGGAGGACCGCGTGGCCGACCGCGCCATGGTGGATGCCACGCTGAACCGGCTGGAGGTGGACCGGCTGGGACTGGATGCGATGGACCGCCGCTACCTGCGCCGCATTGCCGTGCAGCACCATGGCGGCCCGGTGGGGGTGGAGACGCTGGCCGCCGCGCTGGCCGAGTCGCGGGATACGCTGGAGGATGTGATCGAGCCCTATCTCATTCAGGAGGGCCTGGTGCTGCGCACGCCGCGCGGCCGGGTGCTGGGGGATGCCGGGTGGCGGCATTTGGGCCTGGCGCCGCCGGCGGGCAGCGCCAGCCAGCCGGACCTGCTGGATGGCGACGCATGAACCACGCCTTTCCCATCCGGGCTTATTTCGAGGATACCGACGCGGGCGGCATCGTGTATCACGCCACCTACCTGCGCTGGGCCGAGCGGGCGCGGACGGAAGCGTTGCGCGCCATAGACTTGCCGCACAGTATGATGATGGAGCGTCACCATTCGTTACTCGTGGTGCGGCGCATCGAAGTGGAGTATTGGCGGCCCGCCCGGTTGGATGATCTGGTCACGGTGATGACGCGGCCCCTGCGGTTGCGCGCTGCCATGATTTCGCTCGAACAGCGGGTGATGCTGGGCGATGCCCTGCTGGCGACGTTGATGGTTGACCTGGCTTGCCTGGATACGGAGTCCATGCGGCCCGTGCGTATTCCCGAACCCTGGCGGCAGGCGCTGACGCCGAGCCCGGGTTCGTAGAGGAGGATTAGGCGTGAACCCTGTTACCGCGACCGACCTGCCCCGTGCTGCGGGCGACCTGACGATCTGGGGCCTGTTCCTGCAGGCGGACTGGGTGGTGAAGGGGGTGATGATCCTGCTGCTGCTGGCCAGCGTGTGGGTTTGGGCCATCGTGTTCGAGAAGGTTTCCGCGCTGCGCCGGGTGAACAAGGCGGCCGACGGGTTCGAGGATGCCTTCTGGTCGGGCGGCAGCCTGGAAGACCTGTACCGCCAGGAGGGCGACAGCCCGACGCATCCCATCGCCGCCGTGTTTGTGGCCGCCATGGCGGAATGGCGCCGCAGCGCCAGCCGGCTGGGCGCTTCCAGCTTTGCCGTGGCCGGACTGCGGGAGCGGGTGGACCGCGCCATGGCCGTGACGGTGCAGCGCGAAATGGAGCGGATGGAGCGCTGGATGGTGTTCCTGGCTTCGGTCGGTTCGGTGGCGCCCTTCGTCGGCCTGTTCGGCACGGTCTGGGGTATCATGAACAGCTTTGCCGCCATTGCCGGCATGCAGAACACCAACCTGGCCGTGGTGGCGCCCGGCATTGCGGAAGCGCTGTTCGCCACCGCCATGGGCCTGGTGGCGGCGATTCCCGCCGTGCTGGCCTACAATAAAATCAATACTGACATGGCGCGCTTCGCCGGCCGGCTGGAAGCCTTTGCCAGCGAGTTCGGCGCCATTCTGAGCCGCCAGACCGAGGCGACGGCCGATGAGGGCCAGAACGCCCAGGCAGCGGAGTAACCGCCATGGCAATGGCAATGCCGGGGCGTGGCGGCGGCCGTGGGCGCTACAAGCCCATGGCCGAGATCAACGTGACGCCGATGGTGGACGTCATGCTGGTGCTGCTGATCATCTTCATGGTGGCGGCGCCGCTGATGACCGTGGGCGTGGCGGTGGACCTGCCGAAGACCAATGCCGCGCCGATCAACCAGGATGCCGAGCCGATCACCATCAGCATCAACCCCGAGGGCAAGGTGTTCCTGCAGGAAACCGAGGTGGAGCTTTCCGCCCTGGTGGAGCAGCTGCGTGCCATTGGTCGCAGCCAGCCGGCTGGGGCGCCGGAACGCCGCATCTTTGTGCGCGGTGACAAGGCCATTTCCTACGGCCGGGTGATGGAAGTGATGGGCACCATCAATGCCGGCGGCTTCAGCCGTGTGGCGCTGCTGGCCGAACAGCCCGCCCCCGGTGCAACTCCTGGTGCGGCCCCCGCCCGCAACACCCCGCCGGCCCGCCCGGCACCGCGCGCCCCCCAGCGCTGATTGTTCGACCGGGCCGAAGGAGCCGGGTTGCCATGCGTGTGCTAGGTTTGCGCTTCTGGGGCTGGGTTTCAGCGGCGCTGCACGGCGCCCTGTTCCTGTTCCTGTTGTTCGACCTCACCAGCCGGAAGTTCGAGCAGCCGCCCGAACAGGCGATGAGCGTGGAATTGGTCAGCGCACTGCCGCCGCAGGTGGCGCAGGCCGACCGCCCGGCGCCCAGCCCGGCGCCGCCCGAACCCGTGCCGACTCCGCCGCGCCCGGAACCCCCGGCGCCGGAGCCGCCG
>CANFIE010000043.1 GCA_947446625.1 Acetobacteraceae bacterium
CCTGATAGGCGGCGAGGTCATAGGCGAAGGGCACGGGCGAAGGGTTGCTCTCGGCCACCGGGTAGCGTGCGGCGGGGCCGTACACATGCATGTGGCAGTCGGTGGCGTTGGCGGGCACGGGCAGATGGGGCGTGTTCATGCTGGCAGATGAAACCGGCGGGAGCAGGTTGTCCAGCCGGCAGCAAGGCGCCATGCTGCGGGCAACAAGCGGAGGATCACAGGGCCATGAAGTTCGCGCTGCATTTCGGCAACCTTGCCTTTCCGGATGGCGCCGGCGCCGCCCGCATTGCCCGCCTGGCGGAAGTCGCCGGGTTCGACACGCTGCTGGCGGTGGACCACGTTGCCCTGCCGCAGAATTACGACAGCGTTTACCCCTATTCCGCCACGGGCCGCATGCCGGCGGCCAATACCGCCGCCTACCCCGACCCATTGATCTGGATGGCCTTTGCCGCCGCCGCCACCACCACCTTGAAGCTGATGACGGCGGTGGTGATTCTGCCGCAGCGCGAACCGCTGGTGCTGGCCAAGCAGGTGGCGACGCTGGATGCGATGAGCGGCGGCCGCATTGAACTGGGCATCGGCGTGGGCTGGCTGCGCGAGGAATTCGCCGCGATTGGCGTGCCGTTTGAAAAGCGCGGCAAGCGTGCCGACGAATATCTGGGCGCCATGCGCGCGCTGTGGACCAGCGATGGCGCCAGCTACCACGGCGAGTTCGTGAACTTCGACAAGGTGAACAGCAACCCCAAGCCGGTGCGCGGCGCGGTGCCAATCATCGTGGGTGGCCATTCCGAGGCGGCGGCGCGGCGTGCCGGGCGGCTGGGCAATGGCTTCTTCCCCTCCATCGGCGCGCAGCAGGACATGTTCCCGCTGTTCGACGTGGTGGCCCGCAGCGCCGAGGCCGCCGGGCGCGACCCCGCGAGCATTGAACGCATCACCGGCTGCCCGGACTGCCTGCCCGGCAGCGGGAAGGACCCGCTGGCGGCGGTGGCAGAGCGCGCCGCACGCGGTGTGGGCCGCGTGGTGCTGCCGATGACGCCCTTCCTTCCGAATATCGAGGAAAGCCTGGCGAAATTCGGGGAGACCGTCATTCGCCAGGTAAGTTAGTTGAGCGGCTGATTCACGGCTTTCGGCGCAAGCGCCTCAGCCGATCAGACGCTACATCTTCTTCCCAATCGTCCAGCCGCCATCCACGGTCAGGATCGCACCGGTGATGAAGCCGTTGCGTTCCTCGGCCAGGAAGAGGATGGCGTGCGCCACCTCGGCCGGTTCGGCCCAGCGGCCCACGGCGTGGATGCTGCGGATCACCTCGGCCTGCACCGGGTCCTGGAAGTAGCGCTCGGTAAGCGGTGTGCGCACCACGCCCGGCGCCACGGCGTTGACGCGGATGTTCTTCTCGCCAAGCTCCAGCGCCATTTCCTTGGTCAGCCCCACCACCGCGTGCTTGGAGGCGGTGTAGGCGGCGCGGTTGGGCGCGGCGGAAATGCCCAGCGTGGAGGCCAGGTTCACAATCCGCCCCGGGCGGCCCAGCGCCACCAGGCGGCGGGCGAAGGCCTGGCTGGGCAGGAAGGTGCCGGTGGTGTTCACCGCCATCACCTTGTTCCATTCCTCCAGGCTGAGATCGAGCACGCTGACGATCTCGCGGATGCCGGCGGAGTTCACCAGCACATCCAGCCCGCCCAGCGCGGCCTCGGCGCCGTTGACGAACTGATTGACCGAGCCGGGCTGCGTCACATCCAGCGCGAAGGCGTGCGCCTCACCGCCCGCGGCGCGGATTTGCGCGGCGGTCTGCTCGGCGCGCTCGGCGTCGAGGTCGCCCACCGCCACGCGGGCGCCTTCACGCGCTGCCGCCAGGCAGACCTGCTGGCCAATGCCGCTGCCGCCGCCAGTGACCAGAACGACTTGTTCGTTGAACCGCATGCTCACGCTTCTCCCGCCAGAATCAGGTCCGAGGCTTTTTCGGCAATCATGTTCGTTGCCGCGTAGGTATTGCCGGAAACCATGGTCGGCATGCAGGAGGCATCGGCCACGCGCAAGCCCTGCACGCCATGCACGCGCATGCTGGCGGGGTCCACCACCGCCATGGGGTCGGTGCCCATGCGGCAGCTGCCGATGGGGTGGTAAGTGGTGCTGCCGGTGGCGCGGGCATGCGCCATCCAATCCTCATCGGTGCGAATGCCGGGGCCGGGGAAATTCTCCTCCACCACGAAATCCGCCAGCGGCTTGGTGTGTAGCAATTGGCGCAGGTACTTCATGGCGGCCAGCAGAGCGTCGCGGTCCATCTGGGCTGCCAGGTAGTTGGGCTGAATCTCCGGCTTCACCCGCGCATCGGCGGAAAGCGCCTTCAGCCAGCCCTTGCTCTCGGGCCGCAGCTGCGAGCAACCCAGCGTCATGCCCGGCTTGGTATCAAGTTCCGTGACGCCATAGGCGCCGGCGGCGTAGCTGGCCGGGGCGAAGTAGAGCTGCATGTCGGGTGTTTCCAACCCTTCACGCGTCTTCATGTAGCCGCCGGCATGGCTGGGGCTGGCGGTCAGCAGGCCCGTGCGGTTGACGGCATAGCGCACCACCTCGCCCAGCAGGCGCAGGCCGCGCGAGCGTTCATTCAGCGAACCCGCACCCTTCACCAGGGCCGAGACGCGCACGGCATAATGGTCGCGCAGGTTTTTCCCGGTGCCGGGCAGCGCATGCACCACGGGCACGCCGATATCCTGCAACCACTCGGGGTCGCCCACGCCGCTGATCTGCATCAGCTGCGGCGTGTTGATGGAACCGCCGGAGAGAATCACGTCGCGCCGGGCGCGCACCACCACGGGCTCGCCACCCTCGGGCCGGTATTGAATGCCGATGGCGCGCTTGCCCTCGAAGACGATGCGCTCGGCCAGGGCGCGCTGGATGACCTTGACGTTTTCGCGCTGCATGGCGGGGCGCAGATAGGCATCGGCCGGCGACCAGCGGCGGCCATCCTTCATCATCTGCTGGTACAGGAAGGTGCCTTCCTGGTTGCCACGATTGTAGTCGGGCGTGCGTGGCAGGCCGAGCGCCTCATTGGCGGCGATGTAAGCGTCGGACAGCGGGTGCGGGTCGCGCTGGTCCTGGATGTTCAGCGGGCCGTCATGGCCGCGCACGGTGGGGTCGCCACCGCCATTGCCGCGGGTTTCGGCGCGCTTGAAGTAAGGCAGCACATCGTCCCAGCTCCAGCCCCGGCAGCCCAGCTGCGCCCACATGTCGTAGTCGGCGCTTTGGCCGCGTACATACAAATGGCCGTTGATGGAACCCGAGCCGCCCAGCACCTTGCCGCGCGGAAACGGAATGCGCCGGCCATCGATATGCGGGCCGGGCGCGGTTTCATAGCCCCAGTTCAGCTTGGGGTCGTACACGGTCTTGTTGAAGCCGGCGGGGATGCGGATGAAGGGGTTGCTGTCCTTGCCGCCGGCTTCCAGCACCGCCACGCTGTACTTGCCATTGGCGCTGAGCCGATAGGCCAGCACGCAGCCCGCCGCACCGGCGCCGACAATGACGTAGTCGAATTCTTCCATGGTTCGCGTTCCTCGTTTCTTGTTTTTGTCAGCGACGCTCGAAGTCGAGCTTTTCATCCACCGGCAGGCCCAGCAGGCGGCGGCGCAGGCTGTCCAGTCCCATCTCAATGGCGCCAAGGCGCACCCATTCGCGGCCACCCAGCAGCCGGGCCTCGCGCACGATCACGCCATCGGCGTCGGCCAGGCCAATGTTGATGTCGCCACCGATCTGCATGGCATCGGCGCCGGCATCCAGCGAAACCAGCACCGCCACGGCATGGCTGGCACCGCTTTGCGCCCGCAGCGCCTGGGCGGCGGCGGCGGCGGTTGCGGCGCTGAAGGCATCGCCCGGCAAGCCGAGTAGGGCGCCAAGCTGCGCCGCGTCACGGCTCAGCACGCCACGGCGGAACAGATCTTCGGCGCCGTTCACGTGCAGCAGCCGGGTGGCAATGCCGCCACTGGTGAAGGTCTCAGCCACCGCCAGGCTGCCGCCGCGGGCGCGCAGCGCGTCCAGCACCACGCTTTCCAATGAGGCCGCGTCCTCGGCCAGGATGTAGTTGCCCAGGCGGCGGCGCACCTCGGCCTCCAGCGGGGCCAGCAGCGCATCCAGTTCCGCATGGGTGGCGCCGCGCACGGCCAGCTTGGTTTCCAGCTGCGGGTAATGCGCCTGGAAGCCCAGCTTCACGCCCGGGGCCATGGCCTCGATGTCGTGCAGCATCTCATCGGCGCGGCTTTCGCCAATGCCAAAGGAATGGAACCGCTTGAGCCGGGTGACGCCGGGCGTGCCGGCGCGGGCCAGCAGGCGGGGCATCACCTGCTCGTCCAGCATCTTCTTCATTTCACGCGGCACGCCGGGGGTGAAGTAGAAGCGCGCCTGGCCGATGAGCACGGAAAAGCCGCAGGCGGTGCCGATGGGGTTGTCGATGAACTCGCAGCCCTCCGGCAGCATGGCCTGCTTCTTGTTGTTGGCCGGCATCACCCGGTTGCGGCGCTGGTAGAAGGCCTCCATCCGCGCCAGCCATTCGGTGTGCAGCACAAGGCCCACGCCGGCAGCCTCGGCGGCCACTTCCTGGGAGAGGTCGTCCACGGTCGGCCCCAGGCCGCCATTCACAATCACCGCATCGGCCCGGCCAGCGGCCAGGCGGAAGGCGCTGAGCAGGCTGGCGCGGTCATCGCCTACCGTGGTGCCCCACACCACTTCCAGCCCAGCCTCGCCAAGCCGTTGCGCCATATGGGCGTAGTTGGTGTTGATGGTCTTGCCGGTCAGGATCTCGTCACCGGTGCAGAGAATCTCAATGCGCATGTCTGGCCCTCATTTACCGGCAGATTGCCCGCAGCGCCGGTCTGGTGTCCAATCCTGGCAAACCAACCCTGGGAGGGGCCCCCGATGAAGCTGTTATTCGCGGATGACTACCGGCTGAGCGTGCTGAAGGGCGACATGGTGGTGGATTGCTCCGCCGTGGTGGCGGATATCCCGCATTCCGGCCCTGGCGACCTGATGAGCGGGCTGATCGCCCGGTTCGATACCTATCGGCCGAAGCTGGAGGCGCATGTGGCGGCCAGCAAGGGCGTGCCGCTGGCCAGCGTGCGGGTGCGGCCGCCGCTGCCCAAGCCGGGCAACATTGTCTGCATGGCGGTGAACTATATGGAGGATGGCACCCTGCCGGCGCCGGCGCCGATCAATGCCTTCCACAAGGCGCCGGGGGCCATCATTGGGCCGGGTGATACCATGGTGCTGCCGGATGTGCCCGCGACGATCTTCGAGGGCGAGGCCGAGATGGCGCTGGTGATTGGCAAGCGCGCCAGCAATGTGAGCCAGCACGATGCGATGGGCTATATCTTCGGCTACATCAACTTCATTGATGGCTCGGCCCGTGGGCTGAAGCCGGCCGGCAACAGCTTCTTTCAGATGAAGTCGCGCGAGACCTTCGCGCCAATTGGCCCGTTTTTGGTGACGGCGGATGAGATTGCCGACCCGCAAAAGCTGGGCATAACGCTGTGGGTGAATGGCGAGATCAAACAGAAATTCAACACCGATGACATGGCGCACAAGATTCCGCGCTGCATCGAATGGGCGTCCTCGATCCATACGCTGGAGCCGGGTGATATCCTGGCCACCGGCACCAACCATCGCGGGCTGAACAGCTTCATGGATGGTGACAAGGTGGAGTTGGAGGTGGAGGGCCTGGGTCGGCTGCACTTCAACGTGCGGGATGACCTGAAGCGCACCTGGCTGCGCGAGACGCGGCTGGACCGCAAGAACCAGGGGCATGATACGCCGACGCCGCAGATCAGCGGCAAATACGCCTGAAGCAGCGGCGCGACGGGCCGGGGTGAAATGCCCCCGGCCGTGTTAACCGGGTTTTCATGCAAGTGGGTAATCGTGCTGATGGGCACCTGGATTAGCCGGGGCCTGTCTCACGAAGGAAAAACCCCGATGAACTTCTCGGTCAACACCAATATCGGCGCGCAGGTCGCGCTCGATTCCTTGAGCAAGACCACCAGCGACCTGGCGATGACGCAGAAGCGGATTGCCACCGGCTCCCGCGTCTCGGACGCGACGGATGACGGTGCCGCCTATGCCGTGGCGGAGCGGGTGCGGGGCGATATCGCCGCCACCACCTCCGCCAATGACCAGTTGGGCAATGCCCAGGGCATGATCGCGGTGACCAACACGGCGCTGAACAACGTGGACACCACGTTGCAGTCGATGAAGGCGCTGGGCGTGAAGCTGGCGGACGGCACGCTGACCACCAGCCAGCGCACCCAGTACCAGGCGCAGGCGAAGCAGCTGACCAACAACATGCTGTCCTTCATCAAGAACGCCAATTACAACGGCCACAACATCCTGAACGACCCGGCCACCACGGCCAACAACATCGTGCAGGACGGCAACGGCACGGTGTACACCATCAACGGCTATGCCGCCGTCACCAACATCTACAACACCGTTTCGGGCGCCAATGCCTGGACCGCTGGTGACGCCGCCGCCGCGCTGACCGCGACGGGTTCGCTGACCACCGCCATCGACAACACGCTGAGCCAGCTGAACCAGTTTGGCAGCTACGCCAACTATGTCTCGGCGCAAATCACCTACAACAGCGCGGTGATCGACGCGCAGAACACCGGCATTGGCGCGCTGGTGGATGCCGACATGGCGAAGGAATCGGCGCGGTTGCAGGCGCTGCAAATCCGCCAGCAGCTGGGCACCCAGGCGCTGAGCATTGCCAACCAGGCGCCGCAGTCGCTGCTCAGCCTGTTCCGCTAAGGCCGCGGGCAAAGCCGTTGTTGCCGCGCCGGCAGGAAGCCGGCGGCCGCCATCGCGAGAGGATTTCATAGCCCATGTCCAACTTTGCCACCCAGGCCGCCGGCGTGGCCGCCTATCGCCAGCGCCGCACGCCCAAGCAAAGCGAGGCCGAGGTTTTCGCCCAGGCCAACCGCGCCATCGCCGCCGCCAATGCCGGCTCGGAACTGGATCACGCCCGCGCCGTGGCTGATAACCGGCGGCTGTGGACCGCGGTGCATGCCAGCGTGGCGGACCCTAGCAATGCGCTGCCGCAGGAATTGCGCGGGCAGATTGCCGGCGTGGCGCTGGTGGTTATTCGCGAATGCAACAACCCGGCCCCAGACCTCGCCTTCGTCGCCTCGATCAATGAACAATTCGCCGCCGGGCTCTGGAGCTGAGCATGAGCGCCGCGCTGGCCGAGGATGTGCCCACCCGGCTGTTCCAGCGGGCGGTGGCGCTGGAACAGGCCGGGCGCGGTGGCGAGAGTTGCGCGATACTGGAGCGCCTGCGCAGCCTGCCCGCGCCGCCCGCCGGCTTCCACGCGCTGGAGGCGCGGGTGATGGCCAGGATGGGCCGGCATCAGCAGGCCGAGGAAGCCGCGAGTGCCGCGCTGGAGCAAGGCGCCGAGGCCGCGCCGCTGCTGGCGCTGCGCGCCCAGGCCCGGCTGGCGCAGGGCAACCTGACCGGCGGACTGGATGACGCGGCGCAGTTGGTGATGGCGCAGCCGGGAGACGGCCCGGCCCAGGCGCTGCTCGGCGATGCGCTGCTGCGGGCCGAGCGCTTCGACGAGGCGATTTTCCTGCATGGCCGGCTGTTCCAGCAGGCGCCGGAGGACCCCAACGCCATCTTGCGGCTGGCGCGCAGCTTTCTGCGGGCCGGGCGGCATGCGCCGGCCGAGGAATTGCTGGCCCTGGCCGAACAGCGCCTGCCGAACGTGGCCAGCGTGGCGGCGCTGCGGGCGCAGAACCAGTTGTTGGCGGGCAATGCCGCGCGGGCGGAAGCCTTGGCCGAGGCGGCGCTGGCGCGCGGGCAGGTGGATGCCTCGGTGCACAGCGTGCTGGCGCATGCGCTGGCCACGCAGCAACGCATGGCGGAGGCCGGGCGCCACTTCATCGCCGCCGCAAGGCTGGCACCGCATGACGAATACCACGCGCATCTGGCCGCCTCGGTGCTGGGCACCGAGACCAGCCGCGCCACGCCGGGTTATGTCGCCTCATTGTTTGACGGTTATGCCGCCAACTTCGATGACCAGTTGATAGGGCTGGGCTACCGCGTGCCCGGGCTGGTGCGGCAGGCGGTGGAAGCCTGGCTGCCCGGCGCCCCGGCCGAGGGCGGCGTGCTGGATTTGGGCTGTGGCACCGGGTTGGTGGCAGTGGCGCTGATGGGGCTGGACTTGCCGGCGCCGGTGGGGGTGGATCTTTCCCCCGGCATGCTGCGGCAGGCGGCGGCCAAGGGGCTCTATGCCACTCTGTGCCAAACCGATATCATCACTCATATGCAAGCCTGTCCCGAGCCGCAGCGACTGATCATCGCTGCCGATGTGTTCTGCTATCTTGGTGATCTGGCGCCACTGGTTCACTGCCTTGGCATGCATGTCATGCCGGGCGGCGCGCTTGTGTTCAGCGTGGAACAGGGCGCCGAGGCCACGCCCTGGCATTTGCAGCCCAGCGGTCGTTACTGCCATGGTCGCGCGCCATTGCAACACCTGCTGGCCGAAGCCGGCTTTGGCCGTGTGACCATGCAGGAAACCCCGCTGCGGCAGGAGGCTGGGCAGGATATTCCCGGCCTGTTCGTGGTGGCCATGCACTGAGATGCCAGCGGTTGCCCTGTCTCGTGGCATCCAGGCCCTGGCGGCGGGCCGCCCGGCGGAAAGCCTGCCGCTGCTGCGCGCCGCCATGCAGGCGCCGGAACAGGCCGAACTGGCCGCGCTGAACCTGGCACTGGCCTGCATGGCGCTGGGTGAGTTCGGCGAGGCGCGGCCGCTGCTGCTGCGCACCCACGCCTCGCTGCCTGGGCTGGGGGAGTCGGCGTTTCGGCTGGGGGTTATCGCCGGGCAGGCCGGGCAGCCGGCCCAGGCGGCGGAATGGTTCACCCAGGCGCTGCGCCGCCAGCCGGGGCATGCGCTGGCCTTGGTCGGGCTTGGCTCGCTGGCCGAAAATCGCGGGGATTTCGCCGCTGCCGAGGGGTTTTTCGCCCGCGCCGCGCTGTTGACGCCGGAGGAGCCGGAACTGGCCTTCGCCCAGGCGCGCATTGCCGTGGCGCAGGGGCAGGCGGAGCGCGCCCGGCGGCATGCCTGCTCCTGTCTCAACCGCCGGCCCATGCATGTGGCGGCGGCGCGGCTGCTGGCCGGGGTGCTGGCCGACGAAGCGGCGCTGGCGGCACTGCCCAAGGCCGATGCCGATTCGCCCGCCTGGGTGCTGGTCAGCGCCTGCATGCTGCTGCGCGCGGGCGCCGAGGAAGCCGCCCTGGCCGCGCTGCATCTGGCCGAGGCGCTGGGTGAGCCGAACGCGGATTTGACGCGGGAGATCAACGCCCTGTTGGCCCGGCTGGGTCGCGCGCCCCTGCCTGGGGAGGCCGCGCCGGAGAGCGCCAGCGCCGTGCTGCAACGTTCCACCGCGCTTTGGCAGCGGCACGAATTCGCCGCCATGGTGGCGCTGCTGCGCGCCGGGCTGGCGCAATATGGCCCGGTGCCGGGCATGGCGATGAACCTGGCGCTGGCGCTGAACGCCCAAGGGCAGCACGCCGAAGCGCTGGCAGCGGCCGAGACCGCCGTGGCCGAGGCCGACAACAAGGTGGTGGCGCTGGTGAACCGGCTGGCCATCATGCCCTATCACCCGCAGGCGGGCCGGGCCGAGGCGCTGCTGGCGGCGGCGCGGGCCATTGATGCCGCCCTGCCCCCCATGCCGGCGCCCTGCCCTGCCACGCCGCGCCGGCCCGGCAGGCTGCGGCTGGGGGTGCTTTCCGGGGGCCTGGGTACGCACCCGGTGGGCTGGCTGACCCTGGCGGGGCTGGAGCACCTGCCGGCCGAGGATTTCGCGCTGACCGTGTACAGCCTGAAGCCGCGGCCCGACACCTTGAACAGCCGCTTCCGCCGCCGCGCCGATGCCTGGCACGAGGTGGGCGCGCTGGATGACTCCGCCCTGGCCGCGCGCATTGCCGCCGACGATCTGGACGTGCTGCTGGACATGGGCGGCTTTGGCGAAGGCGGCCGACCGCTGGCGCTGCGCGGCAAGCCCTGCCGCAAGCTGGTGAAATGGGTCGGCTCGCAATTCTCCACCACCGGGCTGGCGCATATGGACGCCATGCTGACCGACCGTTGGGAGACTCCGCCGGGGTTTGAGCGGTTTTACACCGAGCGCCTGCTGCGCTTGCCGGATGGCTATGTGTGCTACACGCCGCCGCCCTATGCGCCGCCGGTGGGGCTGCTGCCGGCGCTGGCCAATGGCCATGTGACCTTCGGCTGCTTCAACAACCTGGCCAAGTTGACGGATGCGGTGCTGCAAGCCTGGGCCATGCTGCTGCGCCGCCTGCCGCAAGCCCGGCTGGTGCTGCAAACCCACGCCTTCGCCGATGCCGAAACCCTGGCGCTGACCGCGCGGCGGCTGGCGGCGCAGGGCCTGCCCATGGCGCGGCTGACCTTGCTTTCCGGCTGCCCACACCCGGAATTCCTGGCCAATTACGCCCGCATCGATATCGCGCTCGACCCCTTCCCCTATTCGGGCGGGCTGACCGTGTGCGAAGCGCTATGGATGGGCGTGCCGGTGGTGGCGCTGGCGAGCGACAGCTTTGCCGGGCGGCACGCGCTGAGCCATTTGAGCAATGCCGGCCTGCCGCAATGGGTGGCGACCGACCTGCATGGCTATCTGCAACGCGCTGAGGCTGCCGCCGCCGACCTGCCCGCCCTGGCGCAACTGCGCGCCGGGCTGCGGGACCAGGTGCGGGCCTCGCCGCTGGTGGATGGGCCGCGCTTTGGCCGCAACCTGGCCACCGCGCTGCGTTCGATAATCTAGTGCGTCAGGCCGTGGCGCTGGGCGAATTCGGCCATGCAGAAGCGCAGCATGGCGCCAAGGCCGTCGGCGGTCTGGTTCAGGCCAATGCGCTCGGCTTCTTCCTGGGCGCCTTCCAGCACCTGCAGCAGGCCCATCAGCGTGGCGCCTGGGCTGGCCACCGGGCGGGTGTTGAGGAGTTCGGGCAGCTTGTTGCCGGCTACATCATGGCTGTGCATGGCAAAAATCCTCTGGAGCGACCCGGTGGCACGGCGGAATGCCGCATCACCGGTCGTGCCAACATCACTGCAACGGTGATGCCAGCCTTGGGGCGCATCATGCGCCGCAAAATGCAGAATCCGGCGTTGAATCCGCGCCGAATTCCGCGCTTTGCCTTCACTCCGCCGTGAGGTGACTTAAAGTGCCTTATGACTGCCATCGCACAGCGGCGCCTTGCCGCTGGCCTTGCAGGCGCAGAAGCGCACGGTCTTGGTCTCGGGTGCGGTCCAGGCCAGGGGGCTGAAGCTGCTGCCCTTGTGCTTGCCGTCGCAGAAGGGCTGCTTCTCGGACTTGCCGCAGCTGCACCAGTAGTAGGTCTTGCCGGCCTCAACATCCACCGGCATCGAGGCCTTGCCGGCCACCACGGGTTGTTCGCTCATCTGTCGTCTCCCTTGTTTCGGTGGGTCGAGTGTCAGGCTAATCCAGCCGAATGCCAAGCCGCTGCACCAGGTCACGCTCCACCGGCACGCGGGCGGCCACCCAGGCGCGGTAGGCTTCGCCGGTCATGTACAGGTTGGGCATGTCGTAGCGGTCCAGCACCGCCTGCTGGGCGGGGTCATGCAGCGCGGCCTTGAAGGCGTCATGCAGCACGCGCACCACGCCGGGGTCGGTGCCCTTGGGCGCGGCCAGGCCATAGGGGGCGATGCCGCCGATATCATGCCCTAGCTCCTTGATGGTGGGCACCTGGGGGAAGCGGCGGGCGCGGTCATTGGCCCAAATGGCCAGCAGCCGCATGCGCCCGGCTTCCACATGCGGTGCCCAGCCGCTGGAATCGGCCACGCTGTCCACCGTGCCGCTCAGCAGCGCCGTGGTGGTCTCGGCCACGCCCCGGTAGGGCACGTGCAGCATCTCGGCGCGTTCGCGTTGCAGCAGCTGCGCCATCACCAGGTGGGAAAGCCCGCCGATGCCGCTGCTGCCATAGGTGATGGCGTTGGGCCGGGCGCGGACGTCGTTCATCAGCGCGGTCCAGCTGCTCCACGGTGCCTCATGCCGCACCACCAGGCCCGAGAGATAGCCAGTGAGCGCGATGATGTAGGTGAAGTCCTCCACCGGGTCCCAGGTGGTGGCGCGGGTCATGTAGGGGTGGCTGAGCACGCCGGAATGCAGCTGGGCCAGCACATAGCCATCGGGCCGGGCTTGCAGCAGGGCCTGGGCGCCGAAGGTGCCGCGGGCGCCGGGGCGGTTTTCCAGCACAATGGGCTGGCCCAGGTGGCGGCCGGCAATCTCGCACAGGCTGCGCAATTGGGCGTCGGTGGAGCCGCCGGCAGCCCAGGGAATGATGAGCCGGATGGGCCGGTCCGGGAAATCAGCGCCCCGGGCCAGGTTTGGCGCGGCCAACAGGGCCACGCCGGTCAACAAGCCACGCCTCGTGCTGGCAAGCTTTGCCATGCGCCGTCTCCTCCGCCTTGTTGCGGAGGAGCCTAGGACGCATGGCCGGGCAGTACCAGCGTTACGGGGCTGTGGTTTAGCCGCGCTGCGGTGTGGTTTTCAGCCGCGCTGCGGCATGGCTTCCGGCACGATGGTGGCGATCAGCGAGGAATCCAGCGCCTCATAGGCCGCCAGGTTGATCGTCTCGTACAACTCCGCCCGGGTCTGCATGTTGTCCACCTGCTTGTGGGTGCCGCCGTCGGTGCGGATGCTGTTGTACAGCCGCTCCATGGCCTTGTTGGCCACGCGGGCGGAGGAGACCGGCCAGATCACCATCTGGTAGCCCATCTCCTGGAATTCCTCGGCGGTGTAGAAGGGCGTGCGGCCAAACTCGGTCATGTTCGCCAGCAACTTCACGTCGGGGTAGCCCTCGGCGCGGATGCGCTTGGCGAATTCCACGAAGAACTCGCGGCTGTTCAGCGCCTCGGGGAAAATCGCGTCGGCGCCGGCTTCCAGGTACAGCTTGGCGCGGGCCAGGGCGCCGTCCATGCCCTCGCTGGCGGCGGCGTCGGTGCGGGCGATGATGTAGAGGTGGCGGCGGGCCTTGCGGGCGGCGGCCACCTTGGCGGCCATGTCGTGCGCGTCGGCAATCTTCTTGTCGTTCAGATGGCCGCACTTCTTCGGCAGCAGCTGGTCCTCCAGGTGCACGGCGGCGGCACCGGCATCCTCAAAGGTGCGGACCATGTGCATCACGTTCAGCGCTTCGCCATAGCCGGTATCGCCATCCACCAGCAGCGGCAGGCCGGAAGCGCGGGTGATCTGGCGGATATGGAAGGCCACCTCATCCACCGTGATCATGCCGAGATCGGGGATGCCCATGCTCAGCGTCATGGCGGCGCCGGAGAGGTAGAGCGCGTTGAAGCCGGCCTTCTTCGCCAGCAGGCTGGCCATGCCGTTCTGCGCGCCGGGCATTTGCAGAATGCCGGGGCTACTGTCCAGCAACTGGCGGAAGCGATGGCCGGCAGGGGCCTCGGGGACGTCAGCACCGATCAAATAGGGCATGGGCGGGTTCCTTTTGCGTTGCCGCCTTGAGACGACGCCTGGGCGCGGCTGTCAATTCCCCCGGAAGAACACCAGGGCAACCAGCACCAGCCCCGGCAGCAGCACGGCCAGCGACCAGCCCATGAAGCCGATGAAGCCCGGCATATGCACGCCGCGATGGCTGGCGATGCTGCGGACCATGAAATTCGGCGCATTGCCGATATAGGTGAGCGCGCCGAAGAACACCGCGCCGCAGGAAATCGCCAGCAGGGTTTGCGCCCGCTCGCCGGTCAGCATGGCGGCGTTGCCGCCGGCCAACTCGTAAAACACCAGGTAGGTCGGGGCGTTGTCGAGGAAGGCCGAGAGCACCCCGGTGAGCCAGAAATACGCCATGGGCACCGGCTGCCCCCCCACATTGGCCAGCCGCACCACGCTGGCCAGGGCGCCATCCTCGCCGGCCTGCAGCATGGCCACCACCGGCGCCATGGTGACGAAAATGGCGGCGAACAGCTTGGCCACCTCCTGGAAGGGCGCCCAGGAAAACATGTTCTGCCGGTGTGCGTGGTGGCTGGTGATGCGCAGCGAGACGCCGCCGAGGGCCACCAGCAACGCCATGCCCAACAGGCGTTCGGCGCCAACATGCTGGCCCAGCAGATGGAGCTCGCCGGGTTGCCACACCCCCTGCCCCAGCACCACCAGCACCACCCCGGCCAGCAGCGCCACATTGCCCCAGCCGTGCAGCTTCAGCGGTGTGGGCGCGGGGGCGGCGGCGCCGTCTCCGGCGGCCAGGCGGCGGTCCAGCAGGTAGAACACCGCCAGCAGAAAGCCCGCCAGCAGGGCCATGGGTGCCAGCAGGTGTAGCGTGGGCCAGAAGAACGGCACCCCGCGCAGGAAGCCGAGGAACAAGGGCGGGTCGCCCAAGGGAGACAGCGCACCGCCCACATTGCCCACCAGCAGAATGAAGAACACCGCCAGATGCACCTTGCGGGTGCGGTGGGCGTTGGCGCGCAGCAGCGGATGCACCAGCACCATGGCGGCGCCGGTGGTGCCCATGATGCTGGCCAGCAGCGTGCCCATGGCCAGCAGCAGCGTGTTGCCGGCCGGCGTGCCCCAGGGGCCGCCCTGCACCACAATGCCGCCGCCCACGGTGAACAGCGCGAAGATCAGCGCCAGGAAGGGCAGGTATTCATGCAGCGCGGCATGCAGCACCAGGCTGGCGGCCTGGCCCGGCCCGAAGGCCATGGCCCAGGGCAGCAGCAGCGCCGCGCCGAAGCCCAGCGCCAGCTTGCCCATGTGGTGGTGCCAGAAGCGCTCGGCCAGCAGCGGCGCCAGCGCGATGGCCAGGAGAAAGCCAGCAAAGGGCAGGCCCCAGAGCAGGGAAAGCGCGGGTGTTGGGTGCATGGGCGGCAGCCAACCGCTTCCCTGCCGCTTTGGCAACCAGGCACCCCCGGGGGTTTCCCTGCCACGCCCCCAGCCCTATGGTCCGCCTCGGAAATTCGGGAGTCCTGAGCCATGGAAATGAACGGTGAGCGCCGTATCCCCGCCTCGCGTCAGGCCGTGTGGGAAGCGTTGAATGACCCGGAGGCCCTGAAGCTGGCCATCCCGGGCTGCGAATCCGTAACCCGCACCGCCGAGGATGCCTTTGAGGCCAAGGTGGCCGTGAAGCTTGGCCCGATGGCGGCGAAGTTTGGCGGCAAGGTGAAGCTGGAGAACCTGAACCCGCCGGCCAGCTACACCATTTCGGGTGAAGGCTCGGGCGGGGCCATGGGCTTTGCCAAGGGCGGCGCCGATGTGGCGCTGGAGGAAGTGGGGCCGTACGAGACCCTGCTGAAATACCATGTGAAGGCCCAGGTGGGCGGCAAGATCGCCCAGCTCGGTGCCCGGTTGATCGACAGCACGGCCAAGCAGATGGCCGACCAGTTCTTCGACCGATTCGCCG
>CANFIE010000044.1 GCA_947446625.1 Acetobacteraceae bacterium
AGGCGGCGCGGCGCGGGGTGAAGGCGGTGCGGATTCCCTGGGAGCCGCCGGCCCTGGTGCGAGCGGTGGAGCCGGGGGCGGCGACGATGCCGCGGGCGTTGCAGCCCTTCACCTGGATGTTGCGGCGGCTGGCGGCGCGCCACGGGCTGCGGGCGCCGGATAGGGTGGTGGGCGTGGCGTGGTCGGGTGCCTTTACCGCGGCCCGGCTGGCGGCGGTGCTGCCGGGGCTGCCGGAGGGGGTGACAGAGGTTTACCTGCATCCCGGCACCGCAGGGGGCTTCGTCGGCGAGGCGCCGGGCTATCGCTATGCCGAGGAATTGGCTGCGCTGTTGGATGATGGCGTGCGGCGGGCGCTGGGCAGCACTCCGCGCTTTGGCTACACCGCCGCCCTGGCATGAGGGGCGGCAGCGGCGGATGAACCGTATTGGCATTCTGCTGGCGCTGGCCGGCATGGGCGGCGCGCTGCTGCTGCTGGCGCAGCAGGACCTGACCGAGGTTTGGGCATTGCTGGCGCAGGCCGGGTTTGGCCTGGTGCTGGCCAGTGTGGCGCATGCGATGCCCATGCTGCTGAACGCCGAGGCCTGGCGGGTGCTGCTGCCGGGGGGCAAGCGGCCTTCCCTGGCGGCGATGACCGCGAATGTCTGGGTGCGCGAGAGCATCAACGGGCTGCTGCCGGTGGCGCGGATTGGCGGCGAGGTGGCGAGCTATCGGCTGCTGCGCGGCGAGGGCGTGCGCCCGGCGGCGGCGGCGGCCAGCCTGATGGTGGATATGGCGATTGGGATTTTGAGCCAGTTGGCCTTTGCCCTGCTGGGGCTGGCGCTGCTGGCGACCCAGGGCGCCGGGGTGGGCTGGCAGGGGCTGGCGGCTGGCATGCTGGGCGGGCTGGTGCTGGCCGGCGGCTTTGTGCTGGCGCAACGCAGCAATCTGTTGAGCAAGGTGGCCGGGGCGCTGAACGCCGTGGCGGCGGGGCGGTTTGAGGCGTTTACCGCGCATTCCGCCCGGATAGACCGGATGGCGCGGCGGCTATGGCGCTCCAAGGCGGCCATTGGGCTGTGCTTTTTGTGGCAGCTGCTGGGCTGGGTGGCCGGGGCGCTGGAGATTTGGCTGGCGCTGTACTTCCTGGGCCACCCGGTGGACTGGAGCACGGCGCTGGCAATTGAGGCGATGATCCAGGCGCTGAGCAGCGCGGCGTTTCTGGTGCCGGGCGCGCTGGGCTTGCAGGAGGCCGGGTTTCTGGGCCTGGCGCTGCTGCTGGGGCTGCCGGCCGAGGCCGGGGCGGCGCTGGCGATTGCGCGGCGGATAAGGGATTTGGTGGTGTTTCTGCCCGGGCTGGCGGCCTGGGTATGGGCGGAGAAGCGCATCGCGGCCTGAGTATTTGAGCGACTGATTCACGGCTTGCGGCGTTCCGCCTCAGCCGATCAGGCGCTAGGCTGCAAGGCATGAACATGCTCCGTCGCGCCCTGTTGCTTGCCCCGCTTGCCTCGCCCGCTTTGGCGCAGCCGATGTTTTCGCGGCCCATTCGCATTGTGATTCCGGTGGTGGCCGGGGGCGCGGTGGATGCGGCGGTGCGGACGATCTCGCCGCGCATCTCGGAGGAATTGGGCCAGCCGGTGGTGCTGGACAATCGGCCAGGTGGCGCTGGCGTGCTGGCGGCCGAGATTGTGGCGCGCAGCGCGCCGGATGGGCACACCCTGCTGCTGGGCACGGTGGGGGTGATGGCGGTGAACCCGACGCTGTTCAGCCGCGCGCCGGTGCATCCGCTGCGGGATTTTGCCCTGGTGGGCAAGCTGGTGGAGGTGACCAACCTGCTGGGCGTGCCGAGCGACCGGCCGTTCAGCACCGTGCCGCAACTGGTGGCGGCGCTGAAGGCGGCACCGGGGCGGTTGAGCTATGGCTCGGCCGGGATTGGCGCGGCGGGGCATTTGGCCGGGGCGCTGCTGGATCATTTGGCCGGCACCGAGGCGGTGCATATTCCCTACCGGGGCGGCGGGCAGCTGATTACCGACCTGATTTCGGGCAAGATTGACTACGCCTTCGCCACTGCTGCCACCGTGCTGCCGCATGTGGAAAGCGGCCGGCTGCGGGCGCTGGCGGTGCCGACGGAAAAGCGTTCGCGCTTGCTGCCGCAGGTGCCGAGCATGGCCGAGGCCGGGGTGGCGGGCTATGCGATCAACAATTGGTACGGGCTGGCGGCGCCGAAGGGCACGAGTGGCGCGGTAATTGCTGCGGTAAATCGCGCCTGCCGTGTGGCGCTTGAGGATACCGCGAACGTGGAAAAGCTGGCGCATCATGCCCTGGAGCCTTCGCCGAGCACGCCGGAGGAATTCGCCGCCTTCGTGCCCGCCGAGATTGCGCGCTATGCTGCGGTTATTCGCGCGGCCGGGATAACCGGGGAATGAAGCCGGGCGCATGCACGAGCACCCGAATGGGTGCCGCCGCTCATGCGGCGAAGCCAAGGGCCACGGAGGTGGCCCGCCCGGCGACCGAGAGGCACGACGCCGCGGGCTTCGGGCGATGGATATGAGGCGGCGCGGGCTGCTGGCCGCCCTGGCGCTGCCGGCGGTGGCGCGGGCGCAGGGCGAATGGCCGCAGCGGGCGGTGAAGGTGGTGATACCCTTCGCGCCTGGTGGGTCTTCCGACATTGCCGCCAGGCTGGTGCAGGCCAGGCTTTCGGCGGTGCTGGGACAGAATATCCTGATTGAGAATCGCGGCGGCGCGGGCGGCAATATCGCCGCCGAAAGCGTGGCCCGGGCGGCGCCGGATGGCTACACGCTGTTCCAGGGCAATATTGGCATTCTGTGCGTGAACCCGACGCTGTATCGCAGCCTGCCGGTGGATATGGAGCGCGACTTCACCCCGGTTTCGCACCTGATGAGCGTGTTCTACGTGCTGGTGGCGCCGCTGGACCGGCCCTGGAGCAGCGTGGCGGAGCTGGCGGCGGCGGCGCGGGCGCGGCCCGAGACGCTGGCGGCGGGGAATTCCGGCGTGGGCAGCATGGGGCATTTGGGCAGCGTGCTGTTTGACCATTTGGCCGGGGTGAAGACGGTGCCGGTGCCCTACCGGGGTGGCGGGCCGCTGGCGAATGATGTGCTGGCGGGGAAGATCGACTTTTCGTTTTCCACGGTGCCGACGGTGCTGCCGTTGATCGAGGCCGGGCGGATCAAGGCGCTGGCGGTGGCAACGGCCGCGCGCAGCCGGCTGCTGCCGGGGGTGCCGACCGTGGCCGAAGCCGGGCTGCCAGGGTTTGAGGTGCCGAATTGGGATGGCTGGCTGGCGCCGCGCGGCACGCCGCCGGCCGTGGTGGCGCGGCTGAATGCGGCGATGCGCCAGGTGCTGGCCGAGCCCGATGTGGCCGCCGAGTTCGCCAAGCGCGGCATGGAGCCGATGGGCGGGACGCCGGAAGCACTGGGCGCCGAGATCAGCCAGCGTATTGCGCAATTCGCCCCGATTGTGCGGGCAACCGGGGCGACGCCGGATTAGAGCAATATCCGTTCTGATGGAATCATCAGAACGGATTTCTTGCTCTAGTATCAAATGGTTATAGAGCACGAAATGCGCCCGTCAGGGCGCATAGTGCTCTAGGTTTTGGTCGAGGCCAGGGCTTCGGGGATTTGCACCGTCAGCGCCAGCAGGCGGAAGCTTTGCGTCTTGCCGTGGCCGTCCAGGTTCAGGCTGGCGTTGACGCCGCCTTCCAGCACGTCATCCACCACGAAGTTGAAGGCGTGCAGCAAGGGCAGGTCGTAGCGCTTGCAGGTGGTGGCGCCGCGATGGGCAAACAGGGCGAGGACGCGGGCCTCGGTGACCTGTTCCGCCAGATAGGGGTAGAGCGCCGGGTTGTAGGGGATGAGCGAGATGTTGGCGCGGTTGCCCTTGTCGCCAGCGCGGCTGTGGGCAATGTCGTAGAGCGGAACTTCGATCATGCCCGCCCCCGATCGCTGGAGGGCCGCATGGCGCGGGGGCGTGGATCGGTGGCGCTCATTGGATGATCTCCGCGGCGGTACGGGTGGTGATGCTGGTGGGCACGCGTTCGCGCAGCACCAGGTAGCTGCGGGTGAGGATGCGCGGGGTGACGCGCCAGCGGGCGCCGCCGGTGCCGGCGGTGCCGCAGCAGAGCAGGGCCAGCACTTCGCGGGCGGCCTGGTCCACATCGTCGCGGGTGGCGCCTTCGGCAGCCAGGCGAATGCGGATGTCGCTTGGCTCCGGCCCTTGGTAGGCGCGCCACAGGGCGCCGTCGTCGCTGTCATGCACGCTGGCGACGCCGATGAGGTCGACCCGGGCGCGCACCGGCAGGCCGCGCAGTTTCAGGCGGGCGTGCAGGACATCGGCGGTGGCCTTGGCCCGGGCCAGGGCGTTGGGGCCGGCGACGCTGACTTCGCCTTCGCCGAGCCAGGAGCCTTCGAAGCTGGCGGTGACCTTGAGGGTTTCCGGTGCGGGGCGGCCCTTGAGGCCGCGCACCGCCACGCGATCGACGCCGACCTGTTCCAGCGTGCAGGCGGTGATGTCGAGCACCACATCCGGCGTGATGTAGTACGAGGGGTCGTGCAGCTCGTAGAGCAGTTGTTCCTTGATGGTGCGGAGGTCGACCAAGCCGCCCGTGTCTTCTGCTTTGGTGATGACGAGGCCGCCGTCGCGGGTCACTTCAGCGATGGGGAAGCCGATGTTTTCCGGGTTGGGGATGTCCTTGCGGCCGGGGTCCCAGAAGACGCCGCCGGTCACCTGGCTGCCGCATTCCAGCAAATGGCCGCAGGTGGCGCCGATGGCGAGTTTTTCCCAATCCTCCAGCGACCAGCCGAAATGATGCACCAGGGGCGCGATGGCCAGGGCGGGGTCTGAGGTGCGGCCGGCGACGACGACATCGGCGCCAGCCTTGAGCGCGGCCACCAGGGGCTCGGCGCCGATATAGGCGTTGGCGGCGATCAGCCGGGCGCGGCTGATATCGATGCTGTCATCGGCTTCATGCACCGGAAGCTGGTCGAGCGCGATGCTGTCCATCACGTCGTCGCCGGCCACCACGGCGATGCGGAGATTGGGCAGGCCGAGGCGCAGCGCCAGGCGGGCGATGCAGCGGGCGGCGGCGGGCGGGTTGGCGGCGCCGAAATTGCCCAGGATGGGAATGCGGTGCTTGAAGCAGTCGGCCAGCACCGGGGCCAGCAGGCGTTCCAGCATCGGCTCGTAGCCGAGTTCCGGGTTGGCGCGGCGTTCCAGCTGCGCCAGGGCTACGGTGCGTTCGCCCAATACCTCGAAGAACAGGGCGGCGGGCAGGCCGCGTTTTATCAGTGTGCGGACCACCGGGATGGGGGCGTCCACGCGGTCGCCGGAAAAGCCGGCGCCATTGCCGACCAGGAAGGTGTCACTACTCATGGGGTGGTCAGGGTCCTCTGCACGGCGTTGCGCCAGCCGGCGTGTTTGGCCTCGGCGGTATCGCGGCTCATTTGCGGTTGGAAGCGGCGGTCCAGGCGCCAGTGCGTGGCGGCCTGGGAGGGTTCGGGCAGCAGACCGGCCTGCAGCCCGGCAAGATAGGCGGCGCCGAGGGCGGTGGTTTCCATGATGGTGGGGCGGTCCACCGGGGCACCCAGCAGGTCCGCCAGGAATTGCATGGTGTAGTCGCTGGCGGTCATGCCGCCATCCACGCGGAGGACGGTTTCGCCCATGCCGGGCCAGTCGGCGCGCATGGCGTCCAGCAGGTCTTTCGTTTGGTAGGCCACGGATTCCAGCGCGGCGCGGGCGAGTTCGGCGCGGCCGGTGTTGCGGGTGAGGCCGTAGAGGGCGCCGCGGGCCTCGGCGTCCCACCAGGGAGCGCCCAGGCCGACGAAGCCGGGGACGAGGTAGACCTGCTGGGCGGGGTCTGCCGTGGCGGCGAGCGGGCCGGCCTCTGCGGCGTTGGCGATGATGCCGAGGCCGTCGCGCAGCCATTGCACCGCGGCGCCGGCGACGAAGATGGCGCCTTCCAGCGCGTAGGTGCGCTTGCCGCCGAGTTGCCAGGCCAGGGTGGTGAGGAGGCGGTGCCGCGAGAAGACCGGCTGCGGCCCGGTGTTCAACAAACAGAAGCAGCCGGTGCCGTAGGTGGATTTCAGCATGCCCGGGGCGAAGCAGGCCTGGCCGAGGGTGGCGGCGTGCTGGTCCCCCGCCACGCCGCGCAGGGCGATGCGGCCACCGAGCAGGGTGGTGGTGCCGAACTCGGCAGCGCAGTCGCGGATTTCGGGCAGGATGGCGCGGGGGATGTTGAACAGGCGGAGCAGGTCGTCGTCCCAGTCTCCGCTGGTGATGTTGTACAGCATGGTGCGGGCGGCGTTGGTGGCATCGGTGGCGTGGGTGGCGCCGGCGGTGAGGTGCCAGAGCAGGAAGCTGTCCACGGTGCCGGCGGCCAGGGTGCCGGCGGCGGCCATGGCGCGGGCGCCGGCGATGTTGTCGAGCAGCCAGGCCAGCTTGGTGGCGCTGAAATAGGGGTCCAGCAATAGGCCGGTTTTGGCGGTGACCATGGCTTCATGGCCGCTGGCGCGCAGGGCGGCGCAATGCTCGGCGGTGCGACGGTCCTGCCAGACAATGGCGCGGTGCAGGGCGCGGCCGGTGCTGCGGTCCCACAGCACCAGGGTTTCGCGCTGGTTGGTGAGGCCGATGCCGGCGATTTCGCTGGGGGCGGTGCCGGCCATGGCCTGGCGCAGCGTGGCCAGGCTGGCGTGCAGGATGTCCTCGGGCGCGTGCTCCACCCAGCCGGGGGCGGGGTAGTGCTGCGGCAGCTCCTGCTGCGCCGTGGCCAGCGGTGCCAGAGCGGCGCTGAACAGGATGGCGCGGGTGGAGGTGGTGCCCTGGTCTAGCGCCAGCAGCTTGTTGCCTTGGACTTCCATGGGGGCAGCTTACATGGAGTGGGGCAACGTGCCACCTTCTCGCCCCCCTGCCCTTTCGCCCAGGAGCCGCCGATGCCCGTGATCAACCGCATTGCCGAATACACGCCCGAGATGACCGGCTGGCGGCGCGAGCTGCATGAGAATCCGGAGCTGGGCTTTCAGGAGGCGCGGACCAGCGCGTTTGTGGCGGCGAAGCTGGCGAGCTGGGGGATTGAGGTGCATCGGGGCATTGCCGGCACCGGGTTGGTCGGCGTGCTGCGCGGCCAGGGTGACAGCCGGCGCAGCATTGGCCTGCGCGCCGATATGGACGCGCTGCCGATGGAGGAAGCCAACAGCTTTGCCCATGCCAGCAAGGTGCCGGGGCGGATGCATGCCTGCGGCCATGACGGCCACACCGCGACGCTGCTGGGGGCGGCGAAATATCTGGCGGAGACGCGGAATTTCTCCGGCACGGTGAACTTCATTTTCCAGCCGGCCGAGGAAGGTGGCGGCGGCGGCCGGGTGATGGTGGAGGAAGGGCTGTTCGAGCGGTTTCCCTGTGATGCGGTGTACGGCATTCATAACGCGCCGGATTTGCCGCTGGGCACGGCCTCGGTGGTGGATGGCACCATCATGGCGGCGTCGGACCGGATCTACATCACCATCCAGGGCTATGGCGGGCATGCGGCCAAGCCGCATTTGGCCATCGACCCGGTGATGGTGGGGGCGCAGGTGATGGTGGCGTTGCAGGCCATTGTGGCGCGGCGGACCGACCCGCTGGACAGTGCCGTCATCAGCATTTGCCAGTTCCATGCCGGCAGCGCGAACAACGTTATTCCCGATGTGGCCGAGCTTTCCGGCACGGTGCGGACCTTGCAGCCGGGCACGCGCGACTTGATGGAGAAGCTGATTGCCCAGGTGACAGAGGCAACGGCCGCGGCGCATGGGGCCAGCGCCCTGGTGCGGTATGAGCGGCTGTATCCGCCCTGCACCAACCATACCGAGCAGACCGATAAGGCGGCCCGCGCCGCCGCCCGGGTGCTGGGCGAAACCGGGGTGAAGCGCGACCTGCCGCCGCTGATGGGGGGCGAGGATTTCTCCTTCATGCTGCTGGAACGGCCGGGGTGCTTTGTGTTCATGGGCCAGGCCGGGGCCGAGCGCGGGGCGGTGCCAGTGCACCACCCTGAGTATGACTTCAATGACGACATGCTGCCGGTGGGGGCGAGCTACTTCGCCACGCTGGTGGAGCAGGAATTGCCGCGCTGATGGGCATGCAGGCGGATTTGCTGATTGATCGGGGCCGACTGAAGCGGCACCTGGGCTGGTGGCGGGCCGGGGCGGTGGTGCTGGGCGTGGCGCTGCTGGCGGCGCTGTTCGGCTTTGGCCGCGGCGAGGGCGGCGCGCATGTGGCGCGAGTGACGCTGCGCGGCTTCATTGCCGACGACCCCAAGCTGCTGGATGAGTTGGCCCGGCTGCGGCGGGCCGAGAATGTGCGCGCCGTGCTGGTGATGATCGACAGCCCCGGCGGCAGCGTGGGCGGTGGCGAGGCGCTGTTCGCGGCGCTGGCGGCGATTCAGCAGAAGAAGCCGGTGGTGGCGGTGATGGGCGGGACCGCTGCCTCGGCCGCCTATATGGCCGCGCTGCCGGCGGCGCGGGTGTTTGCGCGTGAGATGACGGTGACCGGCTCGATTGGCGTGCTGATGCAGAGCGTGGATGCCTCCGAGTTGCTGGCGCGGATTGGGGTGCGGGGCGAGGCGCTGGTGAGCGGGCCGCTGAAGGACCAGCCCAGCCCGTTCCATCCGCTTTCAGAGGAAGGGCGCAGCGTGTTGCAGGGGGTGATTGCCGACCTGCATGACCAGTTTGTGCAGCGCGTGGCCACCGCCCGGCAATTGCCGGTGGAGGTGGTGCGGCCATTGGCCGATGGGCGGGTGTTCACCGGCCGCCAGGCGCTGGCGCTGCGCCTGGTGGATGCCATTGGCGGCGAGGCCGAGGCACGGGCTTGGCTGGCGCAGGAGAAGGCGGTGGCCGAGAGCCTGCCGGTGCGGAATGTGGAAACCCGGGGGCGGTTGGAGCGGCTGCTTGAAGCTTCCGTGAGTACCGCTGCAAAAAGCGTTGTTTCAGAATGGCTTGGCGTTGACGGCTTTCGTCTGCTCTGGCAACCTTAGCGTTCAACAGGCAACCTCCGGACCAGCCGCATGACCAAGAGCGAATTGATCGCGCAGCTGACGCAGGAAAACCCGCATCTGCGCCAGCCGGATATCGAGGCCATTGTGGCGACGATCTTCGATGAGATCATCGCGGCGCTGGCGCGCGGCGACCGGGTGGAGCTGCGCGGCTTTGGCGCGTTTTCGGCCAAGCAGCGCGACGCCCGCACCGGGCGCAACCCGCGCACCGGGGCGGCGGTGACCGTGGATGGCAAGGCTGTGCCCTACTTCAAGCCCGGCAAGGAACTGCGTGAGCGGGTCAATGCCAGCGCCGCGCCTGCCGCCAAGCCTGCTGCCGACAAGCCTGCTGCCGACAAACCGGCCACGCGGGGCGCCGGCAAGGGCTCATGAGCTGGCGGGCGCTGGTGGTGGCGCCACTGGCGGTGCTGCTGGTGCTGTTCGCGCTTTCCAACCAGCAGCCGGTGCGGCTGACACTGTGGCCGTTTGACCTGGAATGGGATGCTTCCCTGGCGCTGGCGGTGCTTGTGGTGGCGGCGCTGGCATTTTTGCTGGGCGCCGGCATTGCCTGGGGCGCCAGCCTGCCGCACCGCGTGCGGGAACGCCGGTTGCGGGCCGAGGTGACGGCGCTGCGGGCGCAATTGCCGCCGCCGCCCCCGGCCATAAGGGCGTAGCGCCATGGCGCTGGTGAAGATCTGCGGCATCAATGACACCCAGGGGCTGGACGCGGCCGTGGCGCATGGCGCGGATTTGCTGGGGTTTGTGTTCTTCCCGCCGTCTCCGCGCGCGGTAACGCCGGCCGAGGCCGGGGCGCTGGCAGCCAGGCTGGGCGCTGGTGGACCCGAGCGCGTCGCGCTGGTGGTGGATGCCGATGACGCGCTGCTGGAGGCCGTGGTGGCCGGGCTGCGGCCCGATGTGCTGCAACTGCATGGGGCCGAGACTCCGGCGCGCTGCGCGGCGGTGAAGGCGCGGTTTGGCCTGCCGGTGATGAAGGCGCTGGGCATTGCCGAGGCCGCCGATCTGGCGCTGCTGGCGGATTTCGCACCCGTGGTTGACCGCTTTCTGCTGGATGCCAAGCCGCCGGCCGATGCAACCCTGCCGGGTGGCAATGCCGCGACATTTGACTGGCGGCTGCTGGCCGGCCAGCCGATTCCCCGGCCCTGGCTGCTGGCGGGCGGGTTGACGGCCGACAATGTGGCTGAAGCGCTGCGGATTTCAGGCGCGCCGGGGGTGGATGTGTCCTCGGGCGTGGAGCGCAGCCGCGGGTTGAAGGATGCGGGCCGGATTGCGGCCTTCATCGCGGCGGCCAAAGCGGCCCGCTGAGCGGCTGACCCAAGGGTCGGGCCGGTTTTTGCCCAATTTGGTGCGGTTTTGAGACGAACTTCGCTGGGCGCGAACACTCAACCTATGCGTGTTTGTCGCGAAACTTCTGCGCGCCTTGGTGGGTAGATTGTCGGGCAAGGTCGTCTTGCGTCGTCAACAATAGAATACAAACCAGCGCGTTCACGACAATACTGATCTTCCGTGACAAGCTTAATCATAAATATTCGAACAACGAACGTATCGAGCGACACAAAACACGACGGCACTACCTGCGGTTTAGTGTGGGCCGAAGGGCCGCCATTGGCTATTTTCCTGCCAGACATTCTTTCACCGACAGGCGGGGATCATCATGCCGGCTTCACTGAACACGCAGATTGCGAGCGAATGGGCGAATGGTTTCGTCGCCAACCTCACGCTCACCAACGACGCGACATATCTGAACAACTGGACGGTGGAGTTCGACGCGACCTTCGACATCACCAACATCTGGAATGCCCAGGTGCTGAGCCATGTGGGCAACCACTACGTGATCCAGGGCATGTTCTATAATGCCAGCGTGGTGCCGGCAGGCGTGGTGAACTGGGGCTTCCAGGCTGCCAACGGCCAGTCCAGCGCCATCTCGCACCTGGTGCTGAACAACGCCGCCACCGATACCACCCCGCGCGTGACGGTTTGGGACCAGGATATCGACGAGCCGCCGCCGGGCGTTTCGCACGAGACCAGCTTCTCGATTGATCTTTCCACCGCCAGCGCCACCCCGGTGACGGTGCGCTACGACACGCGGGACGGCACCGCGCATGAGGGCACCGACTATATCGGCGCGCATGGCACGGTGACCTTTGCCGCCGGTGAGACGCACAAGACCGTGGCGGTGGACATCCTCTCGGACAATCTGGTTGAGGGGCAGGAAAGCTTCACTCTGGAGTTGAGCGGCCTGACGGGCGGGGCGCTGATGCGCAAGCCGGTGGCAACGCTGAACATCCACGACAGCACCCCGGCCCCGACCCTTAGCGTGGCCGATGTGACGGTGACCGAGCCGGCCAGCGGCAGCACCCCGGCAGGGTTTGTGGTCAGCATGTCGAAGGCCGCCGCGGTGCCGATTACCGTGGCCTACACCACGCAGGACGGCACCGCCCGTGCCGGCACCGACTACACCGCCACCAGCGGCACGGTGACCTTCGCTGCCGGCGAGACCAGCAAGGTGGTGAACGTGGCCACCCTGGCCGATGCGGTGCACGAGCCGGCCGAGAACTTTGCCATGAAGCTGAGCGCGCCGAGCCTGGGCACCCTGGCCGATGCCACCGGCGTGGCGACCATTGTGGAGCCGGTTGTGCCGCCCACCATTTCGGTAAGCGACGTGACCTTGAGCGAGCCGGCCAACGGCACCGCGCTGGCCAGCTTCACCATTTCGCTTTCTGCGCCAAGCGCGACCCCGGTGACGGTGGACTACGCCACGCAGGATGGCAGCGGCGTGGCCGGGCAGGACTACGTGGCCGCCAACAGCACGGTGACCTTCGCGCCTGGCGAGACCAGCAAGACGGTTTCCATTGTGGTGAACGCCGATGCGCTGGTGGAGAGCGACGAGAGCTTCGGCCTGGGGCTGAGCCATGCCGGCAACGGCACGCTGGCCGACGCACAGGGCATTGCCACCATTCATGACGGCACGGTGCTGCCGGCGCTGAGCATCACCGATGTGGCCGTGGCCGAGCCGGAGAGCGGCACCACCATGGCGAGCTTCACCATCAGCCTGGACCAGGCCTCGGCCCAGACGGTGACGGTGGACTACGCCACCGCCGATGGCACCGCGACCGCCGGCACCGACTACACCGCCACCAGCGGCACGCTGAGCTTTGCCCCGGGCGAGACCAGCAAGACGGTGGAAGTGGTGGTAACGCCGGATGTGCCGGTGAGCCCGACCGAGACCTTCCTGCTCAACCTCTCGGCGCCGACCAATGCGGTGATTGCCGATGCCAGCGGGCTGGGGACCATCATTGAGCCGACCAATACCGCCGATTTCAGCGTGGCCGACGCCACGGTGACCGAGCCGGGCGCCGGCACCGCCAATGCCAGCTTCGTGGTGACGCTGGCCCATGCGGTGGCCGCGCCGGTGACGGTGAACTACGCCACCGCCGATGGCACCGCCCTGGCCGGCACCGACTACATCGCCGCCAGCGGCACGCTGACCTTTGCGGTGGGAGAGACCAGCAAGGTGGTGAGCGTGGCCGCCAAGGCCGACGCGCTGGTGGAAGGCACCGAGGGCTTCGGCCTGGTGCTGAGCGGGCAGAGCGCCGGCACGCTGGCCCGCGCCACGGCCAGCGGCACCATTCTGGATGGCACCACGCCGCCCAGCCTGAGCATCAGCGATGTGAGCCTGAGCGAGCCGCAGAGCGGCACGGCCAATGCCAACTTCACCGTCTCGCTTTCAAAGGCGGCGACCCAGACGATTACGGTGAACTACGCCACGGCCAATGGCACGGCGCAGGCCGGCACCGACTACACCGCCACCAGCGGCACGCTGACCTTCGCGGTGGGCGAGACCACCAAGGTGGTGAGCGTGGCGGTGGCCGCCGACATGGCGGTGGAAAGCACCGAAACCTTCAGCCTGGCGCTTTCCAGCCCCAGCCTGGCCACGCTGGCCAAGGCGAGCGGCACGGGCAGCATTCAGGACACCGCCCCTGCCCTGCTGGCGGTGAGCGATGCGACGGTGGCCGAGCCGGTGGGCGGCAACGCGACCGAGACCTTCACCGTAACGCTTTCCCGCGCCAACAACGCGCCGGTGACGGTGAACTACGCCACGCAGGACGGCACGGCGCTGGCCGGCACCGACTATGTGGCCACCAGCGGCTCGCTGACCTTCGCGGCTGGTGAGACCAGCAAGACGGTGAGCGTGACCGTGACGCCGAACAGCGCGATCAGCACCAACGAGCAGTTCAGCCTGAAGCTGAGCGGGCCGAGCGGGGCGCTGCTGGGCGACGATACCGGCGTGGGCAGCATTACCGTGGCGCCGCCGGTGGTGGCCTCCACCATCTCGGTGACCGAGGTGGTGCGCAGCGAGTGGAACAGTGGCTGGGTGGCGGACTTCACCCTGGGCAATACCGGCGCGGCGAAGAAGGGCTGGACGGTCAGCTTCGACTACGGCAGCGACCTGGTGAATGTGTGGAACGCGCATGTGGTGAGCCATGTGGGCAGCCACTATGTGCTGGCCGGGCAGGACTACAACGCCGACCTGGGCACGGGCGGCGGCGTGGGCTTCGGCTTCCAGGCGAATGGGGCTTCGGCCGGGTTAACCAACCTGGTGGTGAACGCCGATGGCAGCACCGGTGGTGGCAGCACCAGCGGTGGCGGCACCGGCGGTGGGACCGGCGGCGGCACGGGTGGCACAGGTGGCACGGGTGGTGGCACCAGCGGCGGCACGGCGGGCAGCCTGGTGGTGCATGATGTGCACCTGAGCGAGCCGACCAGCGGCGTGACGACGGCCAAGTTCGTGGTGAGCCTGACCAGCGCCGCCAGCAGCCCGGTGACGGTGAACTACACCACCGCCGACGGCACCGCGCTGGCCGGCAGCGGCTATAGCGCCAGCAGCGGGTCGCTGACCTTCGCGGCCGGCGAGACCAGCAAGACGGTGGATGTGACCGTGCTGCCGAACATGGTTTCCGGCGGCAGCGAGACCTTCACCCTGCAGCTGAGCAACGCCACGGGCGCCGCGATCAGCGACGGCCTGGGCGTGGCGACGGTAACCGACAGCGGCGTGGTGGCGATCAACCCCGGCTACCTGCACACCGACGGCACCCAGATTGTGAATGACGCCGGCCAGTCGGTGCAGCTGAACTCGGTGAGCTGGTTCGGCTTCGAGAGCGCCAACTTCAGCGCCCATGGCCTGTGGACCCGCGACTACCACGGCATGATGGACCAGATGGTGGAGTTGGGCTTCAACTCCATCCGGCTGCCCTACTGCGACCAGATGTTCGACGCGGCCAGCGTGGCCAATGGCATCGACTTTGCGAAGAACCCGGACCTGGTGGGGCTGAGCCCCTTGCAGATCCTCGACCGGATCGTGGCCTATGCCGGCGAGATTGGGCTGAAGATTGTGCTGGATCACCACCGCAACTCGGCCGGCGCCGGCAGCACCGAGAACGGGCTGTGGTACGACGCCAAGTATTCCGAAGCGAAGATGATCGAGAACTGGCAGATGCTGGCGGACCGCTACGGCCACAGCACCTCGGTGATTGGTGCCGACCTGCACAACGAGCCGCATGCCGCCGCCAGCTGGGGCGATGGCAGCGCCACCGACTGGCAGGCCGCGGCCGAGCGGATTGGCAATGCGGTGCTGGACCATGCGCCGAACTGGCTGATCTTCGTGGAAGGGATTGGTTCCGACCCCACCGGCACCTACTGGTGGGGTGGCGACCTGGCCGGGGTGGCAACCCACCCGGTGGTGCTGGAGGTGGACAACCGGCTGGTCTACTCGCCGCATGACTACCCGAACTCGATCTACCCGCAGGCCTGGTTCAGCGACCCGAACTACCCGGCGAATGAGCCGGCGATCTTCAACCAGAAGTGGGGCTTCATCTACGCCCAGGACATTGCCCCGCTGTGGGTTGGCGAATGGGGCAGCAAGCTGACCGACCCGAAGGACGTGCAGTGGGCCGATGCCATCACCAAGTACATGCAGGGCGAAACCAGCGCGCTGCACATTGCCCCGGGCGAGCAGGGG